>JAPLGF010000145.1 GCA_026390275.1 Candidatus Atribacteria bacterium | reverse complement strand
ACGAATTATGAATGAAAAATTGGGTGGGGGAATATTTCTGATCACTGAAACTATACCAACTTACTCCCTGCCCTATATAATTCAAAAATTCTTAAAAGTACTTCCAACTCCCCAACTCCACATTTTCAGAGAGGTCCTCAGTGGTGGGATATTTCTGTCATGTCCACAATAGCTATTACCCCCGTTATAATAATTGCTTTATGCTTGCAACGTTACTTTATAAAAGGATTGATACCAATAGGAAAGTAATATTATAAGTGAAAAAAAATTGGCTCCAGGAGGGTGAGTTCATTTGAAACAATATTTACCAAGAGAAAGGTTTAAAACTGCCTTAGAACATCGAGAACCGGATAGAGTTCCAATCGATTTAGGAGGTTTTCAATCCGGCATAACAGTCATTGCCTATGATAAACTGAAAAAGAAACTTGAAATACCAGGTGAAACGAAACTTAGTGAAAGAAATCAGCAACTTGCAGAAATCGATGAATCTTTTTTGATAAAATTTGGTATCGATACCCGATATGTTTTCTCCAAACCTTCTGCCAATGGGGTCCTGAAAGAAAGAGAAGATCAACATTCAATTTCTTATGTCGATGAATGGGGCACACGGTGGGAAAAGCCCTATTCGAGTTTTTATTATGATCCTACTGAATTTCCACTTGCTTCAGCTTCCATTGACGATCTCAAAAATTATTTATGGCCTAATCCTAATGAAGCCAGTAAATTTACTGGAATAGAAGAAGAAGCTATAAGAAAACAAAATAATGGATTTGCAGTATGTACCACAGTGTCAGGTGTTTTTGAGCAATGTTGGTATCTTACTGGTTTGGAACGCATACTTATAGAAATAATTGAGAATCCAAAGTTTGTTGAAGCTTTAATGGATAAGGTTTTAGAAATTGAATTATCTCTTTATTCTAACCTGTTAGATAAGATTGGAAAAAATATTGATATGATTGAACTATGGGAGGATATTAGTACTCAGAAAGGTCCCCTGGTTTCTCCTCGTTTATACAGAAAAATTATTAAGCCCCGTACAAAAACACTGGTACAAGCTATTAAATCAAAAACAAATGCAAAAATAGCTCTTCATAGTTGTGGAAGTGTGAGTTGGGCTATTGATGACCTTATTGATATCGGGATAGAAGTATTGAATCCGGTACAGGTGAGTGCGGAAAATATGGACACAAAAATATTAAAAAATAAATATGGAAATATTCTTTCTTTTTGGGGAGGTATTGATACTCAAAGGGTTCTTCCCCGTGGAACCGTGCAAGAGGTGGAGGATGAGGTGAAAAAAAGAATTGATGATCTCGCTCCAGGTGGGGGATACCTTTTAGCACCAGTTCATAATATCCAGCCTGATGTTCCACCCGAAAATATTATAGCAGCACTTGAAACTTGTCTAAAATACGGGATTTATTAAGAACGAATAGGAAGTTATTAAAAATGATAATTAAGGATTTTAATGTAAAAAAACAAAGAGGTGACTAATTTTTGAGTAAGGTTCGGTTTGCACTGGTGGGAGCGGGTCGGGCGGGGATGGTTCATGCCCGGAATCTGACGGGATATATACCGGAAGCGGAATTGTGTGCCATTGTGGATGTGAATGGAGAGCAGGCAAAGAAGTCCGCTGATGAGGTGGGAGTAGCGACCTATAGCACCAGTCTGGATGAGATGTTGAGCACCGAAAAGATCGATGCGGTCTGTATTGCCTCGCTCACCTTCACCCACCGGGAAATTGTAGAGAAAGCGGTGGCCGCCGGGAAACACATCTTCTCCGAGAAACCGATGGCCCAGACGGTGTTGGAAGCCCGGAGAATTAAGGACCTGGTGGAGAAAGCGGGGGTGAAGTACCAGGTGGGTTTCATGAGACGCTACGATCCCGCCATTCGAAAGGCCTGGGAGATGGTACACGAAGGAACGATTGGTGATTTGGTGGTGATCAAATCCACCGGACGAGGACCGGGGTTACCGCCCTCCTGGATCTGGGATCGAACCAAGAGTGGGGGCATGCTCGCCGAAGTGTCGGCTCATGATATCGATACCGTGTTGTGGTTTGCCGGGAAAAAACCGGAGCGTATTTATATGGAAGCGGATGATTTCAAGGCTCCGGAAGCACGACAGAAATTTCCGGATTTTTATGATCACTATGTGGTCACCATTGTCTTTGAAAAGGGGCCTCTCTCTATCATCGATGGTGGTTGTCCGGTGGGGTATGCTTATGATGCCCGGATGGAAATCCTGGGAACCAGGGGAATGATCCGGGTGGGAGAAACCGAAGGACACGGACCGGTCCTGATGACGTTGGAGAAGAAAGCAGTTCGGGATAATCACGATGCCTGGCGGAACCGCTTCCGAGAAGGGTACCTCGAGGAGATGAAGGCTTTTATCCGCTGTATTGTGAAAGATGAGAAACCCTTCCCGTCGGCATTGGACGGGTATCATGCGGTGGAGATCGTGGAACATGCCCATCAGGCGCTGGATCAGAAAAAACCAGTTCTTTTTCACGGAGAGTGGTAGCAATGACTTTTGTGATTGGGTGTGACCTGGGAACCACAGCCACCAAGACCGGTTTGTTCGACGAGAAGGGAAACTGCCTGGTTGTTGCCCGGAAAAATTCCCATATCATTTACGGGAAGGATGGGAGTGTGATTCAGGACCCGACCGAGATGTTGGGGACAGTGGTGGAAACAATCCGGGAGGTCATGGAAAAAAGTGGGGTGAAACCGGCAGAGGTGCTGGGTATTGCCCTCGATGGCCAGATGGCAGGGGTGATGGGAGTCGATGAAAAAGGGGAAGCCGCCACCCCCTATGATTCCTGGCTCGATATCCGGTCATCCGGTTATGCCGATGTCATGAAGCAGAAAGCGGAGGATCTGATCATCCGCCGCTCCGGAATGGCCCCCAGCATCAATCATGGTCCCAAGATCCTGTGGTGGAAGAATGAACAACCGGATGTCTATCGGACCATCAGGGCATTCACCATGCCATCCTGCTGGATCGAACAGAAGCTATCCGGACTTTCGGGTGAAGAGACCTACATCGATCCCACCTATCTCCATTTTTCCTGTTTTGCAGATCTGGTGAATAACCGCTGGGACCCGGAAATCATAGGGCTCTTTGAGATCGAGGAACACAAGTTCCCCCGGATAGTCGAACCCTGGGACACCATTGGGGGGGTGCAAAAGGAATGGGCCGATCAGATGGGGCTTCTCGCCGGGACCCCGCTTGTGGCCGGGTGTGGAGATCAGGCCGCGAACTGTTTGGGGGCAGGAGTTTCTGAGCCGGGAATTGCGTTTGATGTCGCCGGGACTGCTTCCTGCTTCTGTCTTTTCGTGGATTCCTACCGTGCCGATGTGAAGTATAAAACAATCCTTTTCCCCCGGGCGGTACTGAGAGATCGCTATTATCCCATGGCGTATATCAACGGAGGAGGAATGGATTTAGAATGGGCCAAGAACGAGCTCTTCCGGGACGTCGTTTCCTCTCCCGAGGCCTTTTCCCGGATGGCGGAAGAGATCGAAAAGAATGCCCCTTCTCCTTCCGGGGTGGTTTTTGTTCCGCATCTCCGAGGAAGAAACTGTCCTACCCAATCCCATCTCCGGGGGGTGTTTGCCGGTTTTAGCTGGGATCACACCCGGGCTCAGCTTTACCGGGCCATTTTGGAAGGGATTGCTTTTGAATATGCCTACTATGTCCAGGTGATTCGGGAGCTCATTCCGGAGGTGAAGTTTAAGGAAGTCCGGGTGATCGGGGGGGGAGCGAAATCCCCGCTCTGGAACCGCATCAAGGCCAGCGTATTGCAGGTTCCGTACGTGGAACTCAACCGGCAGGAATTCGCCATCTGGGGAGCAGCCATGGTAGCGGGTTTTGCCGCCGGTCTGTACGATGATCTGCCAAAGGTCTCGATGCGTTCAGTAGAAAGAACC
Source organism: Candidatus Atribacteria bacterium (assembly GCA_026390275.1). Classification (GTDB taxonomy): domain Bacteria; phylum Atribacterota; class Atribacteria; order Atribacterales; family Atribacteraceae; genus JAPLGF01. The sequence continues at coordinate 5,728 of JAPLGF010000145.1, read as the reverse complement.
CGGATTCACCAACCGGACGAGAAACTGGCATCTCACTATCAAAAAATGATCCCCTATTATTTGGAAACCATGGCGAAGATGAATGGGGTCTTTGAATCATATCCCGACCTGTTATGAAGTCTTCCTCTGAAAGGAGGTGTCAGGTGTGAAAGCCGTCGTCTTCAATTATCCACCACCGGGGGAAGTGGAGAAGGATCGCTTAAGGTCGTTCTCATACCATAAAGATTACGTGAGATCCATGCTGGTGTCGATGCCTGGCATGAGGTCAACGCAAGAAAGGATGGATACTCATGAAACCATATAACGTCGTCATTGATTTTTACACCGGTGATTTACGGCCGGGGAAAAAGATCCTTCGCAGGGTCAGCGATATCAAAAAGATGTGTTACGACGAAAAGGCCGCCGAAGAGCTGATCCAAAATGGTGATCCTTTGGTTTATGAAGCCATCTATGCAGACGTCCCGGAAGAAGAAGGACAGCTGGGACACTGCACCACCATTATTTACCCGGGGAAAGTAGGGAAGGAGTACTTCCTGACCAAGGGGCATTACCACGCAAAAACTGGGACCGCCGAGATCTATTTCTGCCTGTGCGGTCAGGGACGACTCATCATGGAATCCATGGATGGTGACTGTGAAATCCTGGAGATGTTTCCCAGTTCTGCTTCCTATATTCCACCTTTCTGGTCTCATCGTACCATGAATACCGGGACGGAGCCACTCATCTTCTACTGTATCTTTCCAGCGGAAGCCGGACACGATTATTCCACCATTGAAGAGAAAGGGTATCCTAAACTTATTGTGGAGGAGAATGGGGAAGTGACCATAATCGATAACCCAAAACGGAGAAATAGGTAAGGGGGTCTGACCAATGCAGTTGCCCGAAAAAGCGGCCCAGCCCACTATGTACTTTATTGGGGTGACGACCGGCAAGTCGTCGATTATGAAACTTTTCCCGCTCTGGGTTAAAGAACTGGGGCTCTTAGATGCAATTTTAAAGGGAATCGATATCACTATCCACGCTCCGGAGGAAGACTATCGAAAAACGGTTGGTTTCATTAAAAACGATCCGCTTTCGGTCGGAGCCTTGGTAACCACCCACAAGATTGACCTGTATAACGCCGTCCGGGACATATTTGACTATCTCGATCCCTATGCGGTACTTTTTGGAGAACTGTCGTCCATTTCTAAAAAGGAAGGACGACTGGAAGGGTATGCCAAGGACCCGATTTCCAGCGGTTTGGCCTTAGAAGCCTTTGTTCCGTCCAATTTTTGGCGGGAGCAGGGGGGAGAGGCGTTCATCATGGGTGCAGGCGGAAGTGCCCGGGCCATGGGCGCCTATCTGTTCCATGCCAACCAGGGGAAAAACGTTCCTTCCCGGATGTACGTTTCCAACCGCAGCACTCCGCGCCTGGAATCTATGAAAGACGTTATGAAACGAATCAACCCCGATGCCCCCATTGAATATTACCATTCTCCGGAGCCATCGGTGAACGATAGCATCCTGCGAAAGCTGAAACCCTATTCGCTCATTGTCAACGCCACCGGTTTGGGTAAAGATCGCCCTGGTTCTCCCTTAACCGACAATGCTGAGTTTCCGGAAAACAGCTTGGTGTGGGAAATCAATTATCGGGGTGACTTAGGATTCATGTACCAGGCTTTGAAACAGAAGGAGGCGAAGAATCTCCACGTGGAAGATGGTTGGACCTACTTTATCTATGGCTGGACCCAGGTGGTGGCGGAAGTTTTTCATATCGATATCCAGGGTAAAACATTCCAACGAATTGAGCAGATTTCCAACCAGTACCGGTGAGAAAGAAATTTTTTATTCTCCTGTACTTGCCAGTGGAGGGAATATGGTATCATATTTGGAGTAATAGGAAGAGGGAGGTGAGTGAAGAGAATTTATCATTAATAAGACGAGCAGTGTCCATGTGGTATACAGTTCATCCTACGTTCTCAAGGAGGGAAAATAACATGAAAAAAGCCTTGTTCGTGACTCTTGTTCTGCTGCTTCTGTTTACTCTTTCTTCGTTTGTTTTTGCTGCTGGAAAGACCTGGGAATCTCAGAAAGGGGAATATGCCGGGAAGTCAATCACAGTTTTAGTCACCGATCCCCACACCATGGTGGTACAGGCCTGGAAGCCATCATGGGAAGAACTCACTGGTGGGAAGGTCGATATTGTTGTGGTCCCGTATGCCTCGCTCTATGACAAGATGATGACTGATTTCATCACCGATACCGGAGCATATGACCTGATTTGCTGGCCTTCCAGCTGGTCCGGTGACATCATGGGTGGAGGTTGGGTTCTTTCGCTGAAACCGTTTATGGATGATTATGGATATCCCAACTGGGACGACGTGGTGCCGGCTCAAAAGAACAACCTGATGTGGGCAGGCGTGGTATACGCTCTTCCCTATGATGGTGATTGCCACCTTATCTATTACCGGAAGGATGCTTTAGAGAATAAGGAATATCAGGCAAAATTCAAAGCGAAATATGGCTATGATTACAACTTACCACCCAAGACCTGGGAAGAAGTGATTGATGTTGCCGAATTCTTCAATAACTGGGACTGGAACAACGATGGCAAAAATGAATACGGGATTGATTTTATTGCCCAGAGAAAGACCCAAGCCCAGTGGACGCTCCTCGATATCGTGATGCAGTATGCCGCACAACCCGGTGTGGCACCGTACTTCAATCCGGACACCATGGAACCGCTGGTGAATAACCCGGGCTGGGTGGAAGCGGTCACCGTCATTACGAAACTGGCGAAATTAGCCCCTCCCGGAATTTTGGGCTATGGTTATAGCGAAAACCGGCAAGCTTTTGTCAGCGGGAATGCCGCGATGTCCATTGACTGGGGCGACATTGGAGTCATGGAACAATCGGAAAAAGAATATGGGAGCAAAGTGAAGGGAAAGCTCGGATACGGACCGCTTCCGGGAGCGAAGAAGACTTTTAACTTTAAGGACAACAAGTGGATCGAAGGTTACAACCAGGTCAATTTCCTGGATTTTGGTGGCTGGATCTATTCCATTTCCAAGTTCTCCAAGAACCCGGAAATGGCCTACAAGTTTGGGACCTTCATGACCACCCCGGAACACAGTTTGCTCGATGTCGACGGTGCCCATGGGTATACCGGAGCAAACCCCTGGCGTTTCTCTCAATATAAGGAGATAGCCAAATGGGTCACCGATGGTGGGTGGGGAGAAGAGTCCGCGAAAGGATATTTGGGAGCCATCGAGAAGATCATGTCAGATGCCAAGGCCATGTCTGACCTCCGTATCCCCGGGGGAGCCGAGTACTATGACTATATGGATCTCCATTTAGCGGATGCCTTAGCCGGGAAAGCAACTCCCCAGGACGTCTGCGATGCCGTGTATAAGGAATGGCAGAAGATTACCGATAGCTATGGGAGGGATAAGCAACTCAAGCTCTACAGAGAATCTTTGGGTTTACCGGCGAAATAACCAGAGATGATTCAGTGAAGGTGTGGGGGGGGAGGGGAGGATCCCTTTCCCCCGCACCTTTTTAATGGTTTCAGGAAAGAGGGTCAGGCTGGGGTAGGTCCTTCTAAGCAGAAATGAATAGCGGCTTTGGATTATTACACTCATATTGAGGGATAAACATCATGGCTATGATAAAAAAAGGTACAGGCATTGCTTTTCTTGTTCCCGGATTGGCATTTCTTCTCATAATGGGTATTTTCCCGTTGATCTGGTCACTCACCCTGGCATTCAGTAAATGGAAAGCAGCAACCGGGGTGGGGAAAACTTTTGTCGGTTTGGACAACTTTATTAACATTATCACTGATGATCCCCGTTTCTGGAACAGCTTACGTTTTACCGTTCTTTATGTGATGGTAGTAGTTCTTCTCGAACTCGTCCTGGGCTTGATGCTGGCTTACATTCTCACCGAAAAAATGCGATTCCGGAATTTTTTTCGCATCCTTTTTCTCCTTCCCATGGCGGCACCGGCCATCGGTGTGGCCTTCATCTGGAGAATGCTCCTTAATCCGGAAGCGGGAATTGTGAGTAAGATAATGGCAGCCTTTTCCATCAATATTCCGGGGTTGCTCACCAATGCTTCCACCGCTCCTTATATGTTAATGATCATCGATGTCTGGGAGTGGACGCCGTTTATGTTCATGGGATTACTGGCCGCCATGCAGGCATTCCCCCCCGAACTCTATGATGCCGCCGCCGTCGATGGTGCCAGCGGCTGGAAAACCTTCTGGTATATTACCCTCCCTCTCCTGCAACCCATCATCATTACTCTCTCTCTTCTCCGGGTGATTGATTCCTTCAAACTTTTCGAAATCGTTTTTGGGGTGACCAGCGGAGGTCCAGGAAGCAGTACGGAATCGCTTTCTTTCTACACCTATACTGTGGGCTTTTCCTATTTTAATCTCGGTTATGCCTGTGCCCTGTCCTGGGTTTTTCTGGTGATCATTCTCGCGATTTCTAATGTGGTACTGAACCGTTTCCGGAAGGAGGCATAAGGTGAAAAAACGGAAAATTTCCGCCGTTCGCATTCTCATGTGGGTTATCCTCATCCTCTTTTCGTTATGGACCGTTTTTCCCTTCTGCTGGACTGTCATCACCTCTTTCAAGATCCCCGGTGAGAGATATACCTACAGCTTTTTTCCTTTTCTTCAGTTCAAACCGACTGTTCAGAACTGGAGTTTACTTCTTACTGGTCCGGAACGGGATCGAACCCTCTTGGGACTCCGGAGTAGCATTCTTGTTTCTTCGATCAGTTCTCTCCTGGTACTCATTATGGGGTCGTTGGCCGGGTATTCGCTGGCACGTTTCAGTTTCAAACGCTCGAAGGATGTAGCTGTTTGGATTCTCTCCAACCGTATGTTTCCCCCGATTGCGGTGGTCATTCCCTTCTTTCTCATGATGAAAACCTTCCATTTGCTGGATACGCTCCCGGCGGTGATCATGGCCCATATCGTCTACAATCTTCCCCTCGCCATCTGGTTGATGAGAGATTTCTTCCGTGAGCTTCCCAAGGAGATCGAGGAAGCCGCCCTCATCGACGGGTGCTCCACCATTCAGACTTTTTTCCGGGTTGCGATCCCTCTCGCCCTTCCCGGAATCATTGCCGCCTACATTCTCTGCTTCATCTTTTCCTGGAATGAATTCCTCTTCGTGGTGACCCTCTCCTATAAGAACGTCATGACCCTTCCTGTGGTTATCACCGGAGCCCTCACCGTGGTGGGAATCGATTTCACCCGCATCTCCACCCTCACCATCTTAGCCATCACCCCCCCGGTGATCCTCGCTGCTCTGACCTCGAAATACCTGGTACGGGGACTGACCCTGGGAGCGGTGAAGGAGTAGCCCGGGAAGGGAAAAGATGGGTATTCTCTAATAACTGCGCCCGTGTTTTGGTGTATACCCTGATGGGGGCAGACACCCAGGTCTGCCCCTACCGATAATAATCCCGTGAAAATGGTTTGACATGATGATGTATTCCTGGATGCGGTTCAGGGATTTTTTGTTGCGGATGATGTGTTCGTAATAATTGCGTTGCCACAATTTGCCCGAAAAGGGTCGCCATCCATCCCGCATCATTTACCTGGATAATTTAATAACTGAGTGCCAGGCATCATAACCTTTTCTTCCCAACCCCCAAACAGAACTTAAAGATCAAGACCTTGGTCGGTACCAGTCAAAACGCTCTTTTCATTCAGATTTGGACAGCATTAATTACC
>JAPLGF010000334.1 GCA_026390275.1 Candidatus Atribacteria bacterium | reverse complement strand
CGGGAAAGAATGGGGAATTGGGAAGGACCGGGAGAAGTGTAAAGATGTTGAGTTGGGGAATTGGGGAATTGGGAAGGACACCCCGGGTAAGAACCGTGAGGAGTGAATAGTTTAAGGAAATGAACCAAGAAATTTTCATCCTTTGATGGCACCAGGGTTTGGTCCTGGCATAGCTGTCTACTCGCTTCCCCCCCAATATGCCATCCAGTTCCAGACCAGTAGACCGATTCGAATCACTAGATAGTAGAGGACAAAAATTGGGACACTCAGGAGGATAGCATTCCCAAACCGCAGGAGAATGTAGAGAAATGGAGTATGAATATGACAGAACGAATTAAAAAAGGTAATAAAGCCCACCGAAACTCCTAACCAGAGCACCAATTGATAGATCGGGCGAAGGCGAGTACGACAAAACGTAAACAACAACCAGAGGGCAGGATATCCGATGAGAAACTCTTTGGTTCGTGGACGCATAAAAAGAGCTCGCTCCAAAACCAGCCGCATTTTACTTTCCATGAGCCCGGCTGGAAGAAGGGGAAAATTGCCGGAACGAGTGAGGTAGAGGACAAAACCACCTGCTAAAACCATCAAGATCCTGAGACACCACCAGACCGCCGGCCGTCGCCATAGCCAGAGCGGAAAAAAGAACCATGATTTCTTTCCCTTTTTTCTGAAAACCTTCGATAAGTATAAAGAGCGCCAGGGTGGGAAAGATCATTCCGGCTAAAACTCCCATCACCTTCATACCGGTGAGCCGTCCGGTGAAGAAGCTGCCAATTTCCAGTAGGGCGACCAGGATGAGAATGACCCATTTCCCGGGTAAAAAGAAATCGTAAAGGACCGCGGAAGCACAGGCCACCGAAAGAGCAAACAATATCAGAACGGAGAAAGGAGGCGAGAATGGTTTCAGAGGAGAGACCGTCCCCCAGGAATACCCGCTTTCGTTCAAATCCTGGATAATGGAACGGAGATAGGTGATGTTCTTCCCCCACAGGTCATAGGAGGGTTCGGTGAAAAAACGGACATAGAGCAAACGAATGGACCGCTCCTTAACTGCGCGGATGAACCGTTCTTTTGCCTCTGCGGGAGTATAGTTTTTCAACTCATCCGGAGGAACGCTATGAATCCGTACTGTCTGTTCGGGAACCAGATTTGCCAGGGTGGTCTCTCCCTTCTGTCCCACAAACTCGGTATATCCCCAGAAGAGGTTTCTCGTTTTGAGGAAAGAAGCCATTTCAGCAAGAGTGGCGGCATTCCCATTTCCCAGAATCTGATCACCAAAAAAAACCAACCCCTTCGCTTTTTCATAGACGGGATCAGCCAGAAGCCCGCGGAGCACCTCCGGGGTGATTCCCTGCCAGTTTCGGGGACGGAGAATGATCCGGAAACCCTTTTCATAACAGGAATTGATGAGATCCATATTCCATCCCAAACCAATCCGGTCTTCCTCCTCGTACGATACGTTGGTACCAAAGATGCTGTTTCCGGTTTCCTGGAAAATTTTCCCAAAGAGGATGAGCTGGTTCTGCATGGTTTTCCGGAGGGTGGGATCAGATACCGCAAAATACCGAAGGGTGGGAGAAAAACCATGGGGAATGGGAGCGGGAACCACTTTCCCCAGTTGTTGTAAATTTTTCAGGTCATAGTCGCTCACTCCGATGGTACTGACTCCGACTTTTTTTATTTCGTCCAGGATCTGTTCCCAGGGAAGACCGGTCCGGATACTGACGGTTTCAATATCCTGCCAGTCACACACCACAGCGACATCTTTCCAGTTCGCTTCGTTCCGGAGTCTCTGGGGAAGCACGATCATCGTTCCCACCACTGAGAGCAATACCGCAATAAGGATAAGATAACGGTTTTTTTTCATGATGATGTTTTTTGATTCTCCTCAAATTCTAATAAGGGATCCCCAGTATCGACGGTATCGTTTTCTTCCACAAAGACCTGTGTTATCACTCCATTACCCTCGATCTGGATTTCATTTTCCATCTTCATCGCTTCTAAGATAATCCCCACCTGCCCGGCTGAGACCCGGTCCCCTTTTTTCAGAAGAACGGAAAGAACCCGCCCGGGCATAGGGGCACGGAGTATTGTGGTAACCTGTAAGGGGGAAATGATCTGATATTTGTCCCCCACCACCGGATTCATTTTCTCAATTTTTAACCCTTCTACATCCTGAGTTCCTGCTAATTCCGACACTTCGACCAAATATTCTTCCCCATTTATCCGGACATGAAATTTCCGCATCATGGTTGTTCCTCCAGAATAAAGAAATGGTTCCATCAGGACCGGGAATGTGACCTCCCCCAGCAATTCTCCTGGAGGCAGAGCGTTTTCCATCCCCGGTTCTTTCTGGAAACATAGGGTTTTTCGTTGATTCGATCTTCATCATACCAATACATGACAGCGGCAATGACGGCAGCCACCACTTGAGGGTCAATGCCAGGCTCTACTTCAAACCGGGATGATACCATGCTTCTTCCCCCTTCCGTTTTCTCTTTTGGACCAGAAAATTTCCAGGGCTCTGGCGACCTTGAAACGGGTCTCCCGAGGATCAATGACCTGGTCGACATATCCTCTTTTCGCTGCCTCATAAGGATTATAAAACTCCTGGCGGTATTGAGCGAGGAGCTTTTCCCTTTCCACATTGGTATCTAAGGAGGCATCGATTTCCCGGCGGAAAATGATGTTGACTGCTCCCTCCGCTCCCATCACCGCAATTTCGGCAGTCGGCCAGGCCAGAACCAGATCCGCACCGAGATCCCGGCAACACATGGCAAGATAGGCACCTCCATAGGCTTTCCGGATAATAACGGTTATTTTTGGTACCGTGGCTTCCGAATAGGCATAGAGGATTTTCGCACCATGACGGATGATTCCGCCGAATTCCTGGTTGGTACCCGGTAAAAATCCCGGGACATCAACCAGGGTGACCAGCGGAATGTTGAAAGCGTCACAAAACCGGATGAAACGAGATGCCTTATCACCAGTATCGATATCCAGGCAGCCGGCTAAATGATAGGGTTGATTCGCTACAATTCCCACCGTATTCCCCCCCATTCGAGCCAAACCGATGACCATATTCCGGGCGTAATCTCTCTGAATTTCCAGGAAAGAATCCCGGTCCACCAGGTCGACAATGATCTTTTTTATATCGTATGGTTTATTGGGATTGGTGGAAACCACTTCCAGAAACGAAGGATTGCTTCGGGCTACGGGATCACTGCTCTCCCGATAGGGAGGTTCTTCTGCATTGTTAGAGGGAAGATAAGCAAGAAGTTTCTTGACTTCACCAAAACAGGCATCTTCATTCTTCAAAACAAAATGAGCCACTCCACTCTTGGTGGCATGGGTATGGGCTCCACCCAGTTCTTCAGCCGACACTTCTTCCCCGGTGGCTGCTTTAACCACCTGGGGGCCGGTGACAAACATCTTGCTGATTCCTTCAATCATAAAAATAAAATCCATGAGGGCGGGGGAATAAACGGCACCACCAGCACAGGGACCAGCAATCACGGCAATCTGGGGAATAATTCCCGAGGAGCGGGTGTTTCGGAAAAAAATTTGTCCATACCCGGAGAGGGAGTCGATCCCTTCCTGGATGCGAGCTCCCCCAGAATCATTGATCCCGACCACCGGAGCTCCCACCTTGAGGGCCATGTCCATGATCTTGCATATCTTTTTGGCATGCATTTCTCCCAGTGATCCCCCGATGACGGTAAAATCCTGGGAATAAACAAAAATCGGCCTTCCATCCACCGTCCCAAAACCAGTCACCACTCCATCAGCCGGGAGGCTTTTTTCGCCCAGACCGAAACGGTCGGAACGGTGTTCCACGAAAAGATCAACTTCCTCAAAGCTATCACGATCAAGAAGAACATGAATCCTCTCTCGCGCTGTCATTTTACCACCCTGGTGCTGTTTTTCGATGGCAGCGCTTCCCCCCCCCAGAAAGAGTCCGTCTTTTTTCTTCCCTAAACCATCAACCAGTTCTTCCAATTTCTTTCTGGTCATCCGTCACGTTCCTTTTCGTAAGCCTTAGACTGATTTTTCCGGGACATTCTTCAATTCCGGATTTTCACCGCTTTAACCAACAGGGATTCTTCACTGATGGCTTTTATCCCCTCAATATCGATGTTGACTTCCTTTAATTCCACTCCACTTAAATATTCCACTTTCTCTTTTAAATAGTGTTGAATGTAATAACAGATCTGGAGGAGGGGAGCAAAATTACGGAACTCGCATGATATGCGGGTATTGACTCCCGAATCGACCTTATGCAAGAAAATCTCGTCCACCTTTTCCACCCAGGGAAGATGGCTGAGTAAAACCCGGATGATCGAACGAAGTGCATTTTCCGAGACCACCAGCTTCCCCAAATAGCTGAAAGGAGGACGAATCACGGTCTTTTCCCGGGAGGAATAAAACCATCCCCACACTTTCACCGGAATGGTATCCACGATATTTCCCCACATATTTCGTTTGATTTCCACCAGAGGAACCGGGATAGTATGTTTCCCTTCCCCTTCCCGGGCCTGCAAAGCGATTTCAATGTCCTCCGGACTGGCGATATCTTCAATGGAAATAATGTCTTCCGGAACCGGAAGCAGCAACCGCTCACAAATTTTTTCTACCATAGCGAGTGAGATACCCAAAATCATTAACTTGTCAGGATTGACCTGCTTCAAAGCTTCTATAACCTGCTCCCGATGTTCAGGGGAGTAAAAAAGAGCAATCTTAGCTGCCCTGATCTTACTGACTTCCGCCTTGGAAGACCTTCCGGCAACGATAGTACCCCGGGAAATGAGTAATCCATCGTCGATGATACAATCAATTCCATGCCGCTGAGAAATATGCGGTGCCCGGTAACTCTTCCCGGTTCCAGTCGGTCCGATCAGTGCTAATACTTTCATAAGTCTACCCCGGGTAAGGACCGTGAGTCGTGAATCGTGAATCGTGAATCGGGTAAAAATGTGGAATTGGGGAATTGTGGAATTGTGGAATTGGAAGTACTTTTAAGAATTTTTGAATTATATAGGGCATGGAGTAAGTTGGTATATTTTCAGAGATCATAAATATCCCTTCATCCATTTTTTCATTCATCATTCATAATTCATCATTCACTTCTCACTCCTCACGGCTCACTATTCACCTTCGGTGACAAATGTTGAGTTGGGGAATTGTGGAATTGTGGAGTTGGAAGTACTTTTAAGAATTTTTGAATTATATAGGGCAGGGAGTAAGTTGGTATATTTTCAGAGATCATAAATATTCCTTCATCCATTTTTCAATCTCCATTCATCATTCATCATTCATAATTCATAATTCATCATTCACCATTCATCAGCATCTTATAAACGACCCTGCAGATCCATTCTCAGGTAGGCATCGACAAAATCGTCTATTTCTCCATCCATTATCCGCTGTACATTCCCGGTTTCATGATTGGTCCGGTGGTCTTTGACCAGACTGTATGGCTGAAAAACATAGCTCCGGATTTGACTTCCCCAGGCAATGTCTTTATGTTCTCCCTTCATCTCCAGCTTTATTTCGTCCTGTTCTTTTTTATATAACTCATAGAGACGAGCTTTCAGAATCCGCATCGCAACCGCTTTATTCTGATGCTGGGATCGCTCATTCTGACACTGAACGACGATACCGGTGGGAAGATGAATGAGACGTACGGCCGAGTCAGTGGTGTTGACATGCTGACCACCATGTCCTCCGGCCCGGAAGGTCTCAACCCTGAGCTCCTGAGGATTGATATTGACCGTTATTTCATCACCCATCTCGGGAATGATATCCACCAGAGCAAAGGTGGTATGGCGGCGTTTATTGGCATCAAAAGGGGAAATGCGTACCAAACGATGCACTCCTTTTTCCGATTTGAGATAACCAAAGGCATGTTCGCCCTGTACCAGAAAGGTGACATGCTTGAGCCCGGCTTCCTCCCCTTCCAGAATATCGGTGACTTTGATCTCAAACCCTTTTCGTTCGCAAAACCGGGAGTACAGGCGGAACAACATCTGGACCCAATCTTGCGACTCGGTCCCCCCGGCACCAGAATGAATGGTCACAATAGCACTGCTCCGGTCATCAGCAATCCGAAACAATAAGCGAATATCCAGGTCTTCTACCCGTTCTCCCAATTGTTTCATTTCCCGACCCAACTCTGGAAATTCTTGATCATCGGGAGAAATGAGGGAGGTGAGTTCCTCAATTTCACGAAGTTCTTTTTGAAATTTTCTAAATTCATCCAGCAAGCCCTTATGAGTTTTGTACTCCAGGAGAATACCTTCATTCTCCTCCGTATTGGTCCAGAAGTCACTGGCTGACATTTTTTCTTCCAATTCTTTTACCCGTTCCGGAATCTGTTTCTCTTCAAAGATATTCTCCAATGTCATCGAGTTTCCGACGGATTGATTCCCTTTCAATTCCCATATCCACCTGCATGGCGGGTGACCTCCTCATCCAGACTGAAAAAACCGCTCTACAATACCCACCCTCGTTACTTACCACAACAATATTTATATTTCTTCCCGCTCCCGCAGGGGCAGGGATCATTTCGTCCCACTTTTTCCTTTACCGGAGCGGAAGACTCAGCTATCTTTCTTTCTTTCGGTCGACCAGAGCCGTCCGAAGGAGGAGAAGAACGATGGGGAGAAGCGGGTTTTGCCTGGTCCTGAACGAGCCTGATCCGGAGAAGATGCCGTACGGTGTCTTCCCGGATACGGGCAATCATATCCTGGAACATATCAAACGCTTCCAGCTGATATTCCACAAAGGGATCTTTTTGACCGATGGCCCGGAGACCGATCCCTTCGCGCAAATGGTCCATGTTATGAAGATGCTCTTTCCAATACCCATCGACCACCCGGAGAAGGACAAACCGTTCCACTTCCTGAAAGACCGGCTCGTTAGCTTCCTTTACCTTCTGTTCGTATCGAGAATGGTACTGGGCAATGATTTCATTTCTCAGTTTTTCCTTATCATATCCCGCCCGTTCGTTTTCTTTACTCTGGGACTCAAATCCGTAAAGATCAAACAACCGGTGGGTCAATCCTTCCCAATCCCATTCCTCCGGATAGACCTTCTCCTCGGCAAAAATGTTAACAATCTCGGCCACTGTTTCTTCCAACATCCCGAAGATGACGGGACGAAGATTTATTTCCGCCAGGACTGTCCGTCGCTGACCATAGATGACTTCCCGTTGTTTACTCATCACATCATCGTACTGCAGAAGGGTTTTACGAATATGGAAGTGGTATCCCTCTACCTTTTTTTGGGCACCCTCAATTGCTCGGGTCACTAAAGGATGTTCGATGGGGACGTTTTCCTCCACTCCCATTTTCTCCATGATGCCAGAAATACGTTCGGATCCAAAAAGTCGAAGAAGATCATCTTCCAAAGACAGGAAAAAACGGGAAGAGCCAGGGTCCCCCTGTCGTCCGGATCGCCCCCGGAGCTGGTTGTCAACCCGGCGGCTTTCATGGCGCTCAGTCCCGATGATATGTAACCCCTCCAACCTTACGACTTCCTGATGTTCCGCTTCCGTGATTTGAAGATACTTCTGGACCAGCTGGTTATATAGCTCCTGCTGATCAACAAGAGATGGATCCTGCGGATCTCCATTCAGTCTTCCGAGTTCTTCCCTGGCCAAGAATTCCGGGTTTCCTCCCAACATAATGTCGGTTCCCCGACCGGCCATGTTGGTGGAGATGGTTACTGCTCCCTTTCTCCCGGCTTCGGCAACGATAGCCGCTTCTCTTTCATGATTCTTGGCATTCAAAACCTGATGCGGGATCTTTTTTTTCTCCAGCATCTGGCTGAGTCGCTCCGATTTTTCGATGGAAACTGTCCCGACCAGAAGAGGACGACCCTGCAGGTGAAGTTCTTCGATTCCCCGAACTACCGCATTGAATTTTTCTTTTTCCGTCCGGTAAATGACATCCGGAAAATTGGTCCTCAATAACAGCTTGTTCGTGGGAATGACCACCACCGGCATTCCATAAGTATAGAGAAACTCCTCTTCCTCGGTTTTAGCAGTGCCGGTCATTCCGCAGATCTTCGCATACATTCGGAAATAGTTCTGATAGGTGATGGAAGCTAAGGTTTGATTTTCATTGGCCACCGGTACATTTTCTTTGGCTTCAATCGCCTGGTGGAGCCCATCACCATACCGCCGACCCTCCATCAGTCGACCGGTGAACTCATCCACAATAATCACTTCTCCGTTGCGAATCACATAATCCACATCTTTTTTATAGAGATGGCGAGCACGGAGGGACTGACGGATGAGGTGTTCAACGGAGTCCTTCCCGGCGGTATCGTAGAGATTTTCCACATGAAACGATTTTTCGACTTGAGCAATACCCGCTTCCGTAAGCCAGATGGAACGGGTCTTTTCTTCTAAATCATAATCCTCGGGGTGAGTCAATCGGCGCGCCACTTTATCGACTTTATAATAGATCTCGGTGGAATCTTCCGCCGGACCGGAGATGATGAGAGGGGTACGAGCTTCATCGATCAGAATACTATCTACCTCATCGATAATGGCATAATTGAGCTCCCTCTGAACAATATCTTCCTTGCGCAAGGACATATTGTCACGCAGATAGTCGAACCCGAATTCGGTGTTCGTTCCAAAGGTCAAATCACAGTGATAAGCCCTTTGACGTTCCTGGTATGTGGAACCATGCTGGATTAATCCTACCGATAGGCCTAAAAATTCGTACACCGGGCCCATCCACTGCCGGTCACGCTTGGCCAAATAATCATTCACCGTAACAATATGGACTCCCTGTCCGGTCAGAGCATTGAGGTAGGCGGGCATGGTAGCAACCAGGGTCTTTCCTTCCCCGGTTTGCATCTCAGCAATTTTTCCCTGATGGAGAACGATCGCTCCCACGATCTGGACGTCAAAAGGCCTCATACGAGTCACCCGTCGGTCGGCTTCCCGTACCACAGCAAACACTTCCACCAAAAGATCTTCCACGGTCTCTCCCTCAGATAATCGTTTTCGGAATTCCGGGGTTTTTTGGGAGAGCACCTCATCACTGAACGAAGATATCTCTTTCTCCAGTGCATTAATCGAGTCAACATAATTTTCGGCAATCTCCCGGATCAACCGGTCCTGCGATTTCTTGCCGAAATATTCTTTTACGAAACCAAACATGAAAACCTCCTTCCAGCCGGAAGACAAAAAAGCCGGAGATGTAAGGCCCTTTACCATTTAATCCGGGTATGCCTCAGGTCATATTCTGCAGTATGGATGCTTCTTTGGAGGCCGATAAATCAGAGTTATTATATCATACCGTAGACTTCTTCTTATCTCTTCGGGCTCTCTCTATCGCCTGGCAGATTTTCTTCTCCCGTTTTTCGTCGCATATAAAAAATAATAAAAATGATCAGACCGAATCCCAGGAGATAATCACCGGGACTGACCACGAATGGGCGGAAAAGAAGAAACGAAAAATACGGCAGGATATCGGAAAAGAAAGGGAGACGAGTAGAAGAAGAAAGAACCCTGTAATCAAAAAACTGACTCCCTTTTAATTGATGGATTAGATCGAAAAGTTTGAGTTTTTCTGCCATACTTACGGAAACCGGCATGGTCCCACCATTCAGAATAATGACCAGGATGTTGAGGAAGGCGCCCATCGAAACCACTTTCATTCCGGCGAGTTTCCAGCTGAGAACTGTCCCTAAAAAGACAATCCCCATTCCCAGCGTACTATACCAGTGAGCCATCGAAGCGGGAAATACAAAATCGGAAAATTTTACCATAAAACCCACCACGATCAACCACAGATAAGGAAATTTGACCTGTGCCAGGTTCCGGAATGATCCTTTAAAAAGAAACCCGATCAGAATTCCGATCAGGATAAAATCAGCCAGCATCCATTCCACCTTCCTTTATCACCGCCTGGAGAGCTTGAATGATCCGGGGATCAAAACTGTCCTTTTCTTTTTCCTCCATAATGCTTAATGCCTCTTCCAACGAATATGCTTTCCGGTAGGGCCGATCAGATGTCAGCGCATCAAACACATCAGCCACGGTGAGAATGCGGGCTTCTAATGGTATCTCCGGTTCTTTCTTCCCGTCGGGATATCCGGTCCCATTGCATCGTTCATGATGGGAACGGATAAAACCAGCCACTTCTTTCAGAAATTCCACCTTATAGACAATTTCATAGCCAATCACCGAATGTTCTTTGACGATATGAAATTCTCGGGCGTCGAGCGGTCCCGGCTTCTTTAAGATAGCATCTTCAATACCGATTTTCCCGACATCATGGAGGATAGCAGCATACTCAATCATTTCCTTTCTTTTTTCGTTGAGCATCATCTTCTCAGCAATAGCCAGGCTGAGGTACGATACCCGCGCGGAATGGCCACGGGTATAGGGATCTTTGGCATCAATGGCTGCCGTGAGGGCACGGAGAAGATCGAGGTGAACCTTTTTGGTCTCCACGTACATTTTAAAAGAGTATCGGGCCACCATGAGAGGGAAAAAGAAAAGAATAAGACCCCAGAATCCAATCCCGGAATAGATGAAATAGAGAAGCACTGAAAAGGGGAAAAGTGCAAAATACTGCAGGAGAACTCCATTTATATCCTTTTTCCAGAGGGTACGAACCGGAATGCCACTGCTTAATGAAACCACCGCCACAACTAAAAATGAATTACACAGAAAAAAAACGATAATGGAACTAACCACCGCTAAGTAAAAAGTGATACTACTCCACACAAAAGAATAACCACCTAAAAATCGAAAAACCAAACCAGAACAATAGGCTGAGATGGCAAATTGAGACCCGTTAAAAAAGGCTTTTCGCCAACCGGAATTCAGTGTCCCCAGGATATCACCTAAAAAAGAGATGAAAGCAGCAAAAACGGGAGAGACTAACAAAATAGCGGAATAAACAATAGGAAAACTCACTGAAATTGAAGTGTCGTGCGGGAGGTAGACTGGCAGGAGTTCGGCACCCAAAGTGAGGAGGAAAAAAGTAATATATTCCGGGAGGATATGAATATTAAATTCAATAGAGAAAAGCGAATAGAAAAAAACTATCAATCCCCCGGTGTCAACTGCAATCAGGAAAAGATTAAGCCTTAAATTTTTTTTTTCTATCTGCATTCCGTTTTTTTTCAGGGCAGGCCAGTAAACTTCCTATCCTTCTTCTTTATTTATCTCCAGTGAAATCCTGCGCCACTGGCCAAAACGATGGCAAGAAGAGCAAGAAGAATGCTCATCAGCTTTTTCATTTGGGGCCCTCCTCAGATCATTTCTCCATCTCACTCCGCTGAACTGAGACAGGAAATCCGCTTCGCTCTGAGAAAAGCCTGGCCTGCCCTGAACCCTTTTTTTTCTGACTACCAAATAACCAGAAGAAATACTTCATAAACGGGTATATATTCTCATCGGTATAGAATCAAGGGATCTTTCGTTCTGTTCGTTCAGAGGTCCAAAAAACACTTCCGATTCTGAGGTTTCAATCGGGCAAGGAAGAAAAATGACAGAAAATTTTACGGTTGATCGCATCCAGGGTAGCCCGGGCCACTGATTCGTACACGTCCTCTTTGACCAGCGCCGTTCCCACCAAGATTTCCTCATCCTTTAAAGAATTCCGGTAATCAACCAGCGCCAGCGCCACTTCAAATCCCCCATGCTTTTGTACGCAGACTTCCCGAAGAACAAAAAAAGGAATTCCGGTGATTTGATGCATGCACTCGATCACGGCGTGGGCAATCATGTAATGTCGATCCCGGTGATTCCAAATACTCTCAGAGACTGTGGAGGGAAATATTTTTCCCCCCAGCTTGATTTCGATTTGTATCTGCAAGTTCCCCAGACTCTTCTTCCAACCAATACTCCAGAGTACCGGCCGTTCAAAGACAGTACTTTTTTCTTTAGAACTATCTTCCACATCAAAGCTCACAATGCTGATCTTTCTATGATCAATCTCCACCCCAAAACGGGCATTGATAAGGGTTTCAATGTCCCGAACCAGGAGCTTAGGAGCTTTGGATCGATTGGATAAAACGTGGATCTCTGCTATCTCGGAATTTTCACCGACCACCCTTACATTGAGAATGCCATCAATACCCAAAATCGCCTCTTGTATGGCTTTGAAGTCAACAGAATCCATAAATTCACCTGTTCAGTTTGCTTTTTCTCCTGAAATGAAGAACGATGCGCCCCATCAGATTCGAATTCAATAAATGGGGTCGATCATGCCATAGTTCCCGTCTTTCCTCTTGTACAGGATTTGCACTTTATTTTTGTCCATATCCTTAAAAACAAAAAAGTTGTGACTCAGCAGTTCCATTTGAAGAATCCCATCTTCCACCGTCATGGGACGGAGAACGAACTGCTTGGTACGGACCAGTTGTCCGGCCTCTTTCTCTTCCAGCTCGGTCAGTGATGCCAGTTCACCGAGTTCCATTGCAATGGCTTCCGCCGACTTCAGTGTTCCCCGACGGGTGAGTTTTTCCTTGTATTTTTTCACCTGTCTTTCCAGTTTATCATCGACTTCTTCAAAGGAAGTTCGCCAGTCCGGGCCATCCCCTTCTGCCCGGATAACAATACCACTGGCGTTGATGGTCACTTCGGTTTTTATTCTCCCCCGCACCAATTCCAACATCACGGTGGCATCGATCAATTTATTGAAAAATTTATCTAATTTTGATAACTTCTTCGTCACCAACTCTCTCATGACTTCGCTGATATCAAAATTTCGTCCTCTCACCACAATTTCCATGTCTTTTCCTCCCTTCCGTCCGGAAAAAATCACCCCATTACAATCCGGCCCATCAAACGACGAGCC
>JAPLGF010000188.1 GCA_026390275.1 Candidatus Atribacteria bacterium | reverse complement strand
AATTATCCATGGCACGGGAAGATACCGCTAATTTCCAGTGTTCAATATCGCGAGCCAACCAGGCAGTAGAAATAAAAGCGATTCGTGCCCCCTGAATCGCATAACTTCGTGCTACTTCCGGAAAACGAGTATCATAACAAATCCACATGCCCATCTTTCCAAAATCGGTATCAAATACTGGATATTCAGAACCATGAGCAAAATAGACGGTTTCCGTAGACCAGAGATGAACCTTGCGATAGACGCCGATGATTTTTCCTTCTGGACCGAACAAGATTGCGGAATTAAAAATTTTCCCGTTGTTTCTCTCTGCCATTCCCACTACCGCATAAATCCCATACTTGCGGGAAAGTTCAGTGAGTAACTGACAGGCATGACCGGAAACCAGCTCCGCCGTGGATTCAATAATTTGAGGAAGATACCCCTACTTGCGGGAAAGTTCAGTGAGTAACTGACAGGCATGACCGGAAACCAGCTCCGCCGTGGATTCAATAATTTGAGGAAGATACCCCTGCACAATGAGTTCCGGAAAAACCAGTACCTGAGAACCCGTTATGCTCCCTTGCTCGAAATATCCAGCGATGGTATTGAGATTCCATTCTACATCTCCCATCTTAGGTTGAAACTGAACGCATGAAACCCGGATTGTATCCATCGATTACCCCTCTTCCCATAATTTATTGAACGAGCCATTCCACAAATCAGAACTGGTTGAAAACGACCTTGATCACTTTCTTCTCTTCAACCGCTACAAAAGCTTCTTCCCACTGATCCAGCGAGTAGGTTTTACTGATGAAAGAGCCATAGTGTAGTCGTCCAGCTTGCACCAGATGGATGATGTTCCGCCAGGATACATAATCATACCCGAAATGACCGGTAATGGTAGCGCCCTTGACCATGAGCGGGTCAAAAAGTTGTGGATAGGGTTTCCCCCAGCCCACTTTCACGATTCGCCCCAATGGTCGGATGATGGTCATGGCATTTTCCATGACTACACCAGGACCTGCCGCATCGATGACTATATCGACCCCGTCTGTTCCCAAGAACTGGGAAATCACCTCCGAAGCGCTTCTCTCGTCCACTCGTGCGACGATGTCCGCCCCAATTTCTTTCCCGAACGTGAGACGTGTCTCGTCACCTGCTGTCCCAAAAAGAAAAATATGGGAGGCGCCTGCTAATTTCGCCAGTGCCACGGCAAAAAGACCGATTGGACCAGGTCCGAAAACAGCTATGAACTCTCCTAATGCCAGTTCTCCTTCTTGAATCACTGCCCGGTAGGCATTGCAGGATGGCTCCATGATCGATCCTTCTTCAAAAGAAATGGTATCGGGGAGTCGATACAACGCGGAGGACATGCGCTGAAGGACCTCACCGGGAATCTTCACAAACTCGGCAAATCCTCCATCCATAGAATATCCGGTCCCCTTCCGCTCCGGGCAGAGGAGATACTGTCCGGTGAGGCAGGCATAACACTCTCCACAGACATGTCCGGTATTCTCGCTCACCACCCGATCTCCTGGTTTCCACTTCTTCACATTTCGTCCGGCTTCTTCCACCACTCCGCAAAATTCATGCCCCAAAATAACCGGTGGCCGAAGACTCCCGGTCATCTTCGCCCGATAGAACTCGATATCCGCTCCACAAACCGCCGCTGCTTTTACCCGGATGAGTACATCATCAGGTCCAACAGAAGGTTTCGGCACCTCCCGGAGTTCTGTAGCTCCATCTTTCTTCTCATAGAGAACCAATGCTTTCACCTTTACGACACCTCATCTTTCATATCGGAAAAACCTTGAATGGTAAGTGGTATAAAAAAATGTTGAATTACTGATTTGAGAAAAACATCCCTCATTCCCCTGCTTTTCTGTTCTTTCTTTATTCCTCCCCCTCGAGGGGAAAAGGTATGGTGGGAAACAAGGAAATTACTTCAGTGCTCCAAATGTCATACCACGTACCAGGTATCGCTGCATCATCAAAGCCACCAAGAGTCCCGGAGCGGCGATGAGAATGGCAGCAGCACAGGCCTCACCGTACATGGTCGCTCGTATTCCAGTGGGAAGAAACAAAGTTACAGCCACCGATACCGGTCGAACCTTTGTTGGAGCAAGCATAAATGCAAAAAGAAATTCATTGACGATCATGAAAAAGGTGAATACGCCACAGGCAACCAGTCCAGGCTTTGCCAGTGGTATTACAACTTTAAAAAAAGCTCTTAAAGTACTTGATCCATCAAGCCAGGCCGCTTCTTCTAATTCTATTGGTAAAGCTTCAAAAAATCCTCTCATCATCCAGACCGCAACCGGAAGATTAAATGCTGTATAAATGAGTATTATCCCTAGATAAGTATCATGAATATGCCACTGAAAAAAAAGGATATAAATCGGGATAATTATAGCCACTGGAGGCATCATTCGCTGTGACAAAATCCAAAAGGCAATATTGTCCTTTTTCCTTATAGGAAATCGGGCTAATCCATATCCGGCAAAAGATCCGATGAGAAGTACCAAAAAAACACTCGATGTTCCAATAATCAAGGTATTGAGGTAATTCTGGCGAAATTCAGCAGACTTGAGAACAAAATTCCAGTTATAAAAGGTGGGATGAAATATCAGTTTTGGTGGCATAGCATATATCTGAACATTTGTTTTAAAGCTGGTTATTATCGTCCAAAACACTGGAAAAAAGGATAGAAAAAATATTATTGCTAAAACAATATAAAAAAGCATATTCTTGCTCCAACCGGGTGATACGGTTTTTCTAAAGGAATTCATTTTATTCCTCCTTATTGCTGAGAACCAACCCGATTCAATAATCTAATTAATATTAAAGTGAGTATGGTGATGACAATGATCATAATATAGGATGCAGCAGAAGCGCTTCCTAAATGACGGTAAATAAAACCCGTACGATGCACAAATATGCTCATCGTCGATGTTACATCGCCGGGTCCACCCTCGGTCATGATATAGATAATATCAAAAATGCGAAAAACATCGATCATTCGTATCAGCAATCCAATGAGCAAGAGGGGTGTAAGCATGGGGAGGGTAATTTTCCAAAATATTTGCCATCCCGAAGCTCCATCGGTCAAAGCTGCTTCATAGGGCTCAATAGGGAGCGAGGCAAGACCAGAAAGACACACCATGGTGAAAAAAGGTGTCCATTCCCAAATTTCAGTAATAGTCACTCCGATGAGTGGCCAGGGGGGTCTTGTTAACCACATTGGTGGATTAATTTTAAAAAATTGAATCAGGTAATCAAGAACGCTAAAATCGGGTTGATACATTAAAAGCCATATAAGAGCAACTATAATTGGGGAAATCATCATTGGGAGTAAAACTAAAGTCCTGATAAGATTTTGACCACGAAATTTACGGGTTAATATTAATGCACTCCCTAAACCGCAAATAAACTCAACAAATACTGCAACGATAGTAATGAAAATTGTTCTGGTAAGACTTTGAACAAATATTGGATCGTGGAAAAGTTGAACATAGTTATCAAAACCTACAAAATTTGAAAATGGACGACCGAATGTGAAATCGGTTAAACTGATTCGAAATGAAAAATATAACGGATAAATAATAAGTACAATGAGTATAGCCAGGCATGGAGCCATATAGAGGTAACCAACATACCGACGTTTCATGGGACACCTCTTTGGATAAGATGGCGGAAGGACAAACCTTCCGCCATCTTATCTCGAATCAGTAATTATTCACTACTTATTGTTCTTTGTACAGTCCATACGAGATCATGATCTTCAGGTATTGATCCTGGAGCTTAGTCCTTGCTTCTTCTGGACTTGCTAAACCGGAAACAACCGAATTAGCAGCTGAGGAAAGGTAATCCATTAATTCATACGTTGGTTCCACTTTTGGCAGCATGACCGGCTTGGCTTGGAGAATTTCGTAGTATATTTTCTGGTGATTTTCTTTGGCTTGAATTTCGGGATTTGCAATAACCGACAAACGAGGACTCTCCATATTAGAAACCAGTCTCTTTTCTATTTCCGGTGATACGAGCCATTTTAAGAACTGCCAGGCTTCCTCTTTATATTTCGAATCGTTGTTGATCTGCATACTCCATCCGCCAAGTGCTGAACCTCCACCAGGCATGAATCCACCTTTCCATTTCCCCTGAATTTTAGAATTATTTGGATCTTCATAAAAATTTGAACCAGCATGTGTCCAGGCTAAAGTCATGGCCGCTTTCCCTTGAGAAAAGTACTGAAAGTTTTCATTGGCACCATAGCCTGCAACTCCTCGTGGAGCATAGGGAGCAAGGTTTTTCCACAATTCGAACATTTTCTTTGCTGCATCGGTATCCATTTGAGGCTTAAAAGTTTTTTCATCGTAAATATAGCTGCCGAAGCCCCACATATTTCCGATGGATTTGATGGCAATCTGGATATCCCGCCGACCTTCAAAGGTTATCGGGGTTACTTCCGGGAACTGGTTTTTCACCAGCTCAGCCGCTTTTAAAACTTCTTCCCAGGTCGTGGGCATTGGCACACCTATTTTGTCGAAAATGTCGGTTCGAACAAAGAAAGCGTTGGCGTTACAGTGCATCGGAACACCATACCAGCGACCGTTGAAAAGGCAATGGCTTTCCCGCTGATAGGGGTGAATGTCTTCAGGTTGGAATTCGGCTTTGTCGCGTTCTACCCAATCGGTAAAATCATAGCACCATCCCCGGGAATCAAAAAGACCCATATCCGGATAATGGAGTTGCATCACATCATATTCACCGGTGTGTCCGTAAGAGTTGGCAAGGTTTTTTTGATAGAGGGTTTCAAACCCGTAGAAGTCGATAACTACTTTGGTACCGGTGAGTTTTTCGAATTCATTCAAATGTTCCCAATACCATCTTTCCCGGGGTTCATCGATAAAGGAAACCCGGATAGTGACTCCTTCCTTGGAAGAAGCGATTCCAACACCCAGAAGGAGAACAATACTCACAATGATGAGCAGGCAAATCAATCTTTTCCCTGATTGCATTCTCTTTCCCTCCTTTTATGTTAAAAAATGGATGAAAAAAAATTCCCTACCTCCAGAACTGGACAACCATACTCACCTCTGATACTCCTCAAATGAGCCCTACCACCTCCTTTTGATGGTATAGATTGATGATTGAATTCATAATCACGTGAAACCGATACTGTAAATACCGGATGGTTTCCGGCATCCAATGACGGTTTATCGTAAGAACAGAATGGCTGGACTGATGAAGGGTAGATTTGTGGTAGTGGAAAATCGCGTTCGTTTCCCCTTTTCCTTGATGGTAATTTTTTACTCAACCACAGACATTTCGCTCATTTTACCGTCTGTAGTCTATTGAAAAGAACCAACGTTGTCAAGAAAAATGTAAGGGGTTGTGATTATTCTGATTTATTGATATTGACACCAGCATGGAAGGACAGTCTGTTAATCATGGTACATTACTCTCGTAAACAAACAACATATTACTTCAGAAAAAAAAGGTAATTTTTCATTACTTTGGTGGCGCCAGAAACTGGCATGTTGGTCTATTCTTCCATAGTATCCCAAAGATCCACCGCCAGAGTTTCCTCACCCAGTTTTTTGAGCCGGCTATATTCACAGTATGCTGTTTTCTGGTCTCCGATTTTCCAGGAGGCTAAACCCAAATTAAAGTGCAACGAACCCTCATTCGGATGAAATTGCAGACCTTTCGCACATTCCACCAACGCAATGCGATACCGTCCCTGTTGAATATAGCACTCTGCCAGGCTATTATGTGCCAGGTAATCGTCGGGATTAATTCGGAGTGCCTCCAGAAAAAAATGAATTGCTTCCGGAAGTCGCTTCAAATGAAAACACACCACTCCACTATTGGTTAAAGCTTCAAAGAAATCTGGATCTCTCTTCAGGGTTTCATTGAAGGCTGCTAAAGCATCCTCATGCCGTTCCAGTTCACCGAAGGCAACTCCCAGGTTATAATAAATAGAAGCACTATCGGGATTCAAACGTATGGCTTCCCGATATTCTTCGACTTCTTCCTCATTCCAGCCCATTCTTCCCAGTACCAAACCTAAATGATAATGTGCATTACTATGATTCGGACCATAAAAGACTGCTTTTTGAAAAGCTTCTTTTGCTTCTTCCAAACGGTTGGTATCGAGTAAAACCATACCCAGATTAAAATGAGCACCAAAAAAATCTTCTTTCAGGGTAAAAACTTTCCGGTAACACCCCATGGCATCTTCAAACCGTCCCATTTTTCGGTAACAATTCCCCAGATTATTCCAGACTCCGTATTCCTGAGGAATGAGTTCTCTCGCCTTCTCATAGGCTTCTGTCGCTTTCTCCACTAAGGAAAGTAAATCATACGTTTCCCCCAAAGAGAAAAATGCTAACCCATCTTCCGGATTCATACGGACTACTTCTTGAAATTCAACCAACGCTTCATCGTACCGATTCAACTGTCCATACAAACAACCCAGGTTGTAATGGGGTGCCAGATATTTGGGATTGAGGGTAATGGCTTCATGAAATTCCTTTTCTGCCTCTTCAAAGTATCCGATCTGCAACAGGACCACACCATCTTCGTTGTGTCTGACCGCTTGATTATTCTCAGAAAAAGACATATCCAACATAATCCCTGATTCTGACATGGGTAGCCTCCTTTCATTTTCAAAAGATTGAAATGAAACGAAGCGAACAATAAATCCACAATGCAGTCCTCGGAATGATTCAGTTGTCAAGGTAGCAACGCTGGTATCAATGATAACCAGATGGGAAAAGGGAAATAACTATTTTTTGATAGTAACGAACACTAAAAAATTCATATTCAAATACTTTTTATTTCATGAGTATTCTTCCTCACTCTACGTTCCGGTGCCGATGCTCCATCTCTTCACCTGTAACCTTCATCTTATCGGCAAGTAAGAGAACCAAAAGATCGAAGCAGATATAAAGCGATTGTTCAAAGAGACATCCCATAGGTTGAATGGAAGGAACAGTATTCAGTCCTCCCCGGTAGACAGCAGCTGGAACATTGAGGATCACATCCGCAAGCTGCGGTGTTTCTCGAACCGGATTAGCAGTCACCACAGCGATGGTGGCTCCCGCCTTTTTCGCTTCCACCACCACATGATGGATTGAGGGAACGTATCCTCCGCCTGAGGTGGCGATGAGAAGATCGTCCTTCCCAATCGCTGGGGTGGTATCATCCCAAATCCAGTGAGAGGTCTTCCCTAAGTGGGTAAGCCGCATAGCAAATGCCTTGAGTGAGAGACCCTCTCTCCCCCCACCAACCAGGAAAACCCTTTTTGCTTTCACGATGGTATCAGTGAACTGGTCTACTTCTTTTTCATCAATCCTTTGAAATACTTTCTTCAATTCTTCCATCACTTTACTGGAAAGCTCACTCATTTTCATATTCAGCACACACCTTTCATTATTTTATTGCACCCAGGGTCAGCCCACGGACAATATACTTCTGAGCAAACATAGAAAGTCACATCTGTCCAAAATAGCTTTTTCTCATGGAAAGGGGAGTACCAATCGGGTAGATTGGTAAGCACCCATTAACAAAAACACCCGAAAGGTGGTCTCCCCGGTAAAGACCGTGAATCGTGAATCCTTAAGGGATGTTGAGGTGTTGAGTTGGAAATAACCATATGGAAAAGGACCATGCAAAATAATAAATGACCATTCCGAAAGAATCTCCCCCTTTGGCCAAAGGGAAGAAAAAGTTCCGATTCAAGAATAAACTCTTGAGTCTTGACGCTTCAATCAATCGACGCTTTCCGGGTCACTCTCTACTCTGATGGCTCTGCTTCGCTACCATCTCTTTACCTATCGGGATTTATGGTCGTGGATCAACCATCCCTTTGAGGTTCCGGTGATCACTCCGAAAGGAGTGATGATTCCTATTCCCTTTCCATAACTTGGACAGCATCCAAAAACGAAGAGAAAGGAACCTGGTTTTGAAAGTGCTCAGAAACCGGTCTTAAACGCTTATATGGTAAGGGGTAGTTTGATGATTTTGAATTATTTTGGACAGCAGTGACAAAAAACCAGATTTGATACGAGTAGTATAGATATCTGCCTATAAAATGTAAAGACAGAAACCGTAGCATAGGCTATCAATAAAGAGATTGTGATGTTCTGATTTAAAACCTTTAGGGAATAGCAAGATAGTCAAAATATTCCATCAAGAAAAAAAATTTCTTAAAGTAAATTCATAAAAAAGTATATTGACAATTAATTATTATAAAGGTATATTCTACATCGAGGAGAATCGTATGGAAAATGAGAATCCCAAAGCATGCCTTTTTCAGATTAAGTCGCTACTGGGTAATCTTTTTCATGCTCAACAAAAGGTCGCTCAGTATGTTCTAGATGATCCACCAAAAATACTCTCCATGTCCATCTCGGAACTGGCAGAAGTCACTTCGGTAAGCGAAGCCACCGTGCTTCGCTTCGTTCGGGCAATAGGGTATAAAGGGTACAGTCAGTTTCGCATTGCACTGGCAGCAGATCTTACTACCAATACTTTTCACCAAAATTTGGAACAAATCCACGAAGATGTAGCGGTGGAAGATGATTTTCAGACCATTTTTAAGAAGGTTTTTTATTCCAATATCAACTCCCTTTCCACCACTCTCACCTACGTCGACGAAAAATCACTGGAACGAGCTGCTCATATCATCTACAACGCTTCAAAAATTCAGCTTATCGCTGTTGGAAATTCCCAACCTATCGCCATGGATGCTCTCCATCGGTTTTTAAAGTTGGGGAAAATGACCGTTTTCTTCTCCGATCCGGTGGCCTCCACCATGTTTGCCAGATTGCTCAAGCCAAGTGATGTTGCCATTGGGATCTCTTTTTCTGGGCAATCTATTGACGTGATTGAGGTATTGAAGATTGCTCGTTCCAAAGGGAGTCAGATACTCGCCATCACCAGTCATGATCAGACACCGCTTACCGAGATTGCCCACGTCTCACTTTTTGCCCACTCCCAGGAAACCCGTTTCCGTACCGAAGCTATGGAATCCCGAATCGTCCAGTTGAGCCTTATCGATGCACTCTTTGTCTCCGTAGCCATGATCAACCCGGACCAGGCTTTGAAAGTACTTAAAGAAACCACCAATCCACTCCCCAATAAGTGGTTCCCAAAAAATAAGCCTTCATTGGAAAAGAGGTGATACCAAGGAGTTTAATAAAAATAAAGTAGATCCTTTCTCAATTTGTATAATTTTTTTCTTAAAGGAGGATGTAAACTTTGAAGAAGCTTCTTGTAACTTTTCTGCTTGTTGTATTATTCGTTAGCTTCGTTTCCAGTGTGGTATTCGCTGAAGAGCCAATCACCTTAACCTTCGCAGCCATCAAGTTCTATGGCGAAGATCCGATGAAACCGCTCATTGAGAAATATCAACAGGAAAATCCAAACATCAAAATTAATTTTATCCAGCTTCCTTCTCCGAACAACAGTACCGAGGTTCATCAATGGCTGGTCACCAACCTCGCTGCGAAGACTGGCGATTTAGACGTGATTACTGCCGATTGCATCTGGTTCCCGGAATTTACCTCGGCTGGTTGGCTCCTCGATGTTACAGATAAGTTCACCCCCGATGAACAAAAGGATTACTTCAAAGGCGCGGTGGAAACTGTGTCATACCAGGGAAAGCTCTATGGTATTCCCTGGTTCGTGGACGGTGGACTCCTCTATTACCGGAAGGACCTTCTGGAGAAGTACGGCGTGCAACCACCAAAGACTTGGGATGAGCTGGTTAGTTCTACCAAGAAGATTCTGCAGGGCGAAAATAATCCGAAATTAAAAGGGTTCCTCTGGCAGGCCAAGCAAGCGGAAGTACTGGTCTGTGATCTGGTCGAATTTCTGGGGAGCACCGGACGGGTACTCGATGCCAAGGGAAAAGTGGTCATTAACAATGAACAAGGGAAAAAGACCGCTCAACTCATGCACGATCTGATCTTCAAAGAACAGATCACTCCCGAAGAAGTCAACACCTTCGACGAAGAACCCAGCCGAACTGTTTTCACTGATGGGAATGCTATTTACCTCAGAAACTGGACCTATGTCTGGAATGTCTCCCAGAACAAGGATCAGTCCTCTGTAGTCGACAAAGTTGGAATCGTTCCGATGCCAGCTTTCTCTGGTGCTGCCAGTGCCTCCTGCCTCGGTGGATATCAATGGGGCATCAGTTCCGCCAGCAAACATCCGGAAGAAGCCGTCAAATTTGCTCAATTCCTTTCCAGCTATGATTCCCAAAAATTCTTTGCCAAGGTTCTTTCACTCACACCAACCCGACCGAAAGTGTATGAAGATACCGAAATCGCAAAAACCAATCCCTTCCTGGTCTCTCTGAAGGATGTATTTGTGGGAACCACCCCGAGACCGATCACTCCGGTCTATCCGGAAGTCTCACTTGCCCTTCAATCATCATTCTCCAAGATCTGTTCCACGAAAGATATCGACGTGAATGCCGAACTGGATACCTTAGCAAAACAGATCGAAGACATCGTAGCTCAGAAATAAGTAACTCGAATCATATTCGTCCAGCGGGGGTGATTCTCTTCTCCCCGCTGGACGTAGAGGAGATATCCGGTGACCAGATTTCATTCTCTATCATCCAGGGAAGCGCGACAGGCATTCTGGTTCATACTCCCAAGCATGGTAGCTTTAATTGTAGTTGCGCTCTATCCAATCCTGAATACGTTATGGCTCAGTCTCAACAAGGTGTCACTGGTCTTGCAAGTTTTTACTTTTCATGGTTTAAAAAATTACAGCCGGCTACTCACCGATCCCAAGTTCATCAATGCCTGGAAAAATACCATTTTCTTTACCCTGGTTTCCGTTGGGTTAGAGACTCTTCTCGGACTCTTCATTGCATTAGTAATCATCAAAAATTTTCGAGGACGGGCATTGACCCGGGCTTCCGTCCTGGTACCATGGGCTATTCCGACTGTTGTTTCATCCAAAATGTGGGAATGGATATTTAACAGTAACTACGGAGTTATGAATTATTTTCTTCTTCACCTGGGATTAATCGGAAAAACTCAAAACTGGCTGGGTACCCGGGGTATGGCAATGAATACTGCCATTTTCGCTGATGTATGGAAAACCACTCCTTTTATGGCACTTCTCATCTTAGCCGGTCTCACCAGCATTCCACAGGATATCTTTGAATCTGCTAAAATCGATGGGGCCGGTTCTCTTCAAGCTTTTTTTTCCATCACTCTCCCTTTAATCAAACAGATTCTGCTTATTTCCATGCTTTAGAGGACCCTGGATGCCTTCCGGGTGTTCGATCTTATTTTTATCTTGACCAAAGGTGGTCCAGCAGATTCCACCGAAGTCCTCTCCACCTACACTTATAAGACCCTCTTCAGTGTCACAAACTTCGGATACGGTTCCACCTTAGCAATGAGTATGTTCTTCACCGTGCTTGCTATTGCCATTGTATACTTCTTCCTGACCAGCACTCGGGAAGACGGGAGTGCAGACTAATGACAATTAAAATCAAAAACTATATCGGACGCCTGCTTTTTTATTTCGTCGTCACATTTATCATTCTTTATTGTGTTCTTCCCTTTGTCTGGCAGGTCCTTACTTCATTTAAATACGACCGGGATATCAGCAAGATTCCACCTCTTGTCCCCAAAATTATGACTCTCGATCACTATAAAAACGTTTTTG
This sequence comes from Candidatus Atribacteria bacterium, assembly GCA_026390275.1. GTDB lineage: Bacteria > Atribacterota > Atribacteria > Atribacterales > Atribacteraceae > JAPLGF01. The sequence continues at coordinate 3,291 of JAPLGF010000188.1, read as the reverse complement.
GATTCAATAACTTCAACCTCTATGTCAGAAATAGTATTGTGGTTTCGGTAGCAACTACTTTTATTTCTCTTCTGATCGGTTCATTTTGTTCTTACGCTTTAGCCCGCCTCCGTTTCCGGGGAAAAAATACTATTTTGGGTTTTACCCTGGCTGCATCCATGTTCCCCCAGATCGCCATTGTGAGCTCGCTCTATCTTTTTTTCCGTCAACTCAAACTCATCAATACTGTTTTCCCAATGATCATTTCCTATCTCATCTTCACTCTTCCACTCTCCATCTGGATTCTCACCAGTTTCTTCAAGACCATTCCAGTAAGTGTGGAAGAAGCGGCCTACATCGATGGTTGTACCCGGTTTCAGATGTATTCCCGGATACTCCTTCCCCTCGCAGCACCGGGCATCTTCACCTGCGGTATTTTGGTGTTCATTATGGCCTGGAATGAATTCCTCTTCGCCCTCACCTTTACAACTTCACCCGCTTCCCAGACCATTCCGGTAGGAATTGCCTTCTTTCCTCAGATGTATTATGTCCCCTGGGGAGATCTGGCAGCTGCTACTGTTGTCGTGACCATCCCACTCATTGCCCTCGTCTTTATCTTCCAGCGTAAAATCATCTACGGTCTCACTGCCGGAGCGGTTAAGGAATAACCATGACCCTTTATGACATACTCCTTCGATCCCTCTCCGCAATGGAACGGGGCAAAGACATTTTTTGTTCGTATAGTGGGAATGTAGACTGGGTGATTCCCGTGGAAAAGGAACGTTTTTTATATTTCCAGAAGTCGATGCACCACTGGCCGAAAACCTTCACCAACTCCCTTCATCAACCGGCACTCCGAACCATGGAAGATCTTATAAACTATGTCACCTACTTCTTACATATGAATTGTGGAGGGGAAGGAGACCTTCTCAACACCGAGCTTGTTTCCACTGTTATGGAAACTCTTCCCGGATATTTTGCCATCGGAGGAACTGGAGCCCAGGCAGCGAATTATCTCTCCCACGCTGGATATACCAATATATATCTCCATCTTCCCATTTTTACTTCCTATTTTAAGGATTTACTCTCTCCCACCATTCACATTTTTGAAAACAACGATTACTATGAAAACCGCATGGGAAAGGATATTTATTCCCTCAGTGAAATTCACTGTATCATTGATTTCGCCATCGGAGCTGCCTATCAAATCGCTGACGACATTCTGCATACCACCAGACCCGACCGGGTCATTTTAAGCCATGACCGGTGCAATTCCTCACTGCATATCAGCGAATCCTTTGTAGAAGAGCTTAATAAACCCCATCCCTTCATATCTTTCCTTATTTCGGGATTTAATACCCTTCGCAATATCGGAGACTTGCACCACTTTGCCCGGGAGAATGAGAATATTATTCACCGATATCGCCAGGCTCACCCGGGGAATCGATCTATTCATGTGGAAGAAGGTGACCACTGGGAACGGGAAGAAGAAAGACGATCCATCGTTTTCAACAGCATGTACCCCCTGGTGGATAGCATCGGAATGAACGAGAAAGAATTTTCTTCCATTATGTCATATCACAATTTTTCTGCCTCCGAACCGTTTTCGGGATTGTATGGGCTCATCCACCGCTATGGTCTCAAACGAGTAAATGTCCATACCAGTCAATCCTGCTATGTCGTGAGTTCCTATCCGGTGGAACAGGAGCTTTTAGCCATAGGTCTGGGAATTCTCCTTTCCAGTGCTCGGGCATATTACGGTACCTTCGTGGAAGTGGACAAACTGGAACAGCTCATCAAAGAAACGAAGTCTCTTTCCACCTCCCGGACAATTCCCCCCGCACAAAAAATGAGCAACGGATATTATTCCCTCACTATCCCCACTCTCCAGGGAATGAAGATTGTATCATCACTAGGTCTCGGTGACGCCTTCACCGCCGGTGTGATGGCGTATTTGTAAGGAAGAAACGGGTTCGATAAAAAACTATTACCGTCTTCCAGAGAATTGAAGATGTTAAATGTATTTTCGTATTTTTATTGTACCTGAACATTATTCCAAATTTATATAATATTGTCTTTCTTTACTGTTGTGTGAAAACAAACGACCAATCAGATCGAGAGGAGATGTTAAAAGTGTTAGTTCCCATGCACGAGTTGCTGAAAGATGCCGAAAAAGGAAAGTATGCCATCCCCGCCTGCAACTTTTGTAACCTGGAGACCATGTATCCCATTCTGGAAGCAGCGAAAGAGCTTCATGCTCCTATTATTCTCCAGGCTGCTGCTTCAGAAATCTACTATTTTGGGGAGGACCTCATGACCGGGTGCGTGAAAGCAGTTGCTGACCGGATGGGCCTTACTGTTGCCCTACACTTAGATCATGGTCGGGATTATGAGGAAGCAATTAAATGTCTACGACGGGGATTCACATCGGTGATGTTCGATGGCTCGGAGCTTCCCTACGAAAAAAACCTCGCCATTACCAGAAACATTGTTCAGGCTGCTCATGCGGTAGGTATTTCAGTGGAAGGAGAGCTGGGAAAGATCATGGGAGCGGAGGATGCTGCTTTTTTAGAATCGGAAGAAGACGAACTCACCGACCCGGAAGGAGCAGCTGTATTTGCCCGAGAGACGGGAGTGGATGCTTTAGCCATTGCAATCGGAACGGCTCACGGATTTTACAAAAAAGAACCAAAGCTGGATTTTGATCGACTGCAAAAAGTTCGCGAACTCACCCACCATCTCCCCATTGTCCTACACGGTGGTACCGGTATCCCCGAGGAGAGCGTGAAAAAAGCTGTGGCACTGGGTATCCGAAAAATTAACTTTAGCACTATTATCCGTGCCGACTTCATTGAAACTTTCCGTAGTTTTTCCACCGAGAATCCTGAAGAATATGGTCTCATGACCATTTCCCAGATCGCCATGAGGAAAGTAAAAGAGGCCATCGTTCATTGTATCGAATTATTAGGATGTAATGGGAAGACATAAAATAAAGAGACCCGGACGAAAACATGCTACAATCATCCGGGTCTCCATTCGTTTTCCAATTCCTTGCTCACTGAGTTTTAGGTTTCGAAGAGTCAAAGAAAAGACGGAGATCTTCTTTCAGTTTCCGATGTGCTTCCGGATTCAGGTACATCATGTGACCCCCCTGATAGGTAAAAATGGTTATATTCCGCAATCGATCCTTTGGAAGGTTAAAACGCTTCAGGACATGAACCGTCATATCATAGGGAGTAACCAGGTCATAGAGTCCACTGGCCACGAAGACCCGTAGGAAATCCGTCCTTTTCAAAGCGTCAAGGAGAAAAT
>JAPLGF010000032.1 GCA_026390275.1 Candidatus Atribacteria bacterium | reverse complement strand
GAGCGGATGTCAATGCCCGGGATAAAGATGGACGGACGGTGTTGATGTGGGCTGCTGCATACAACCAGAACCCAGAGGTTATCACTACCCTCATCAAAGCCGGAGCGGATGCAAAGATTGTAGATAATCATGGGAAAAAGGCAATAGATTATGCCGAAGAGAATGAAAAACTTAAAGGATCAAGCGCTTATTGGGAATTAAACGACGCCAGTTATTAAATTACTTACACTCTCCTCACCCTTTTCGTTATGCCGTTTCATGTTCTTTCTTTAAATCCTCTCCAGTCAAAGTCAAGCGGTGTTTCGGAGAGTCAAAAAGGAAATTGTCGGTCATGCCCTCACCCAGGTTCAAAAGTCGGTGACCCAGGCGGTTGATCCCTTGGTTAGTGTCATGGGGAATGGGGTGGTGGAAAGTGCCAAAGTCTCAGCGGCCAAGACCGTTTTGGAACTTGAAGATTTAGAAAGCCGGATTGAAGCCCTGGAAGTAAGGTTGAAGTCATGAACTTAAAAAGTTGGGTAGAGCACGTTGAGATATTGGTTAACTCAAATGAAGGTTTAAAACGGGTGGTTCTTTTTGCCGATGACTTCCCCATCGAGGATGAACTTCAAAAGAAAATAAGGGAATATGGCGATTATATTATCAGGTTTATGTCCCATACCCCTCACCAGAAGCCCCAGGATAACATTTAAAAACCGAGGTGGTGTGTTATACCTTTTTGAAAAAGAAGACCCCTTGAAATGCCCTCCTATGTGAGGATAATCACCGGTCACCCGATGTTACAAATGCAAGTAGTAAAAACAGTTCCACGATATAATCCCCCTCTTTCCCTCGTTCCATTGTCAAATCCCGAAGGCCTGAGTGAAAACCGGAAACATAAAATGAGAAGTGTATAATTAAAGAAAAGAACTTTCAAGGGAGGGGAGAAAGATGACCGATGATATTAACACCCTTTTAAAACGAATGGAGGAGCTGGAGAAGGGGAACCGATGGCTGAAAGTGGTTGTTACTTTGGTGCTCTGTGTAATATTGGCAGCCTTTTATGTGGGAGCCGTTAAATGGAATAAGGAAATAGTGACGGAGAAGTTGGTGATAGTAGACGGAAAGGGAAATATTCAAGCGGAGTTGAGTGGTGGTTCTAAGGGCCCCTTTTTAACTTTCTATGACTCTGATGGAAAAGTGAGGATGGGAATAGCTTTGGCGAAAGGCGAGCCGAATATGGTTTTCTATGGCCCTGATGGAAAACAGAGAATGGGAATGTCTTTGTTGAAAGGAGAACCTGGTATTGGTTTCTTTGACACTGATGGAAAAATGAGAATGGAAATGGGTGTGAATAAAGGGGGAGACCTGGTGGGGCTTAATTTCGAAGACTCTGATGGAAAACGGAGAATGGGAATGGGTTTGATGGAAGGAGGAGAGCCCCGTTTTGAGCTCTCTGATTCTAATGAAAAACCGAAAATGATAATGAATTTGTTGAAAGGAGAACCTGGGCTTGATTTCTATGACTCAAAAGGTAATCCAATCCGTCACTTACCTTAATTATTTTTTTGAGATTTTCCTACCCAGCTTACCGAAACGATGAATTATGCCCCCCCGGCCATTGAAGGAGTTCTAATGACCTATAACGTTGGGGAGAAACCAATTAAGAGAAAGAAATAAAAAGATTTGGGGGGGAGATAAGGGTGGAAGAAATAAAAGATAACCATTGTCCTATATGTGGAAGGAACTCGTTATCTACATCAACGGAAGGAAAATGTATCTTTCATGCGAAAGCAGAAGAAAAAAACGAAAATGAATTCAAAAAAGAA
>JAPLGF010000012.1 GCA_026390275.1 Candidatus Atribacteria bacterium | reverse complement strand
GAACCCGCTCCTCTTCCACTCCCATCCACTTCAGGAGCTCTTGCAAGAGGAGGAATTTGCGACGGGCATAGTAATTTCCGCTGATGTAGTGGCAGTCCCCCGGATGGCAACCGGAAACCAGCACCCCGTCGGCTCCTTCGCGAAGGGCTTTGAAAATATAGAGGGGGTTGATGGCCCCGGAACAGGGAACCCGGATCACCCGGATGTTGGGAGGGTACTGCATTCGGCTCACACCGGCGAGATCCGCCCCGGCGTAACTGCACCAGTGGCAGAGGAAGGCGACGATTTTTGGTTCAAAAGTCTCATTCATAAGAGATATTCCACCTCCGACATGAGCTGTTCAGGAGTAAAGCCCTGCACCTTGATGGCGGTACTCTTGCAGGTGGCACTGCACAGTCCGCATCCTTTGCAGAGAGCGGCGTTCACTTCTGCCACCTTCTTCTCCCGGTTGACCTTGACCGCTTTATACTGGCATACCTTTTCACAATCTCCACAGGAGGTGCATCGTTCTTTCTGTACGAAGGCGATCTGGGCATCGGACTGGATCTGATCTTTGCTCAGGATGGTCATGGCCCGGGAAACGCAGGCTTTGGCCTGCAGGATGCTTTCGGCCTCTGATTTGGGGCTGTGTGCCCATCCGCAGACGTAGATACCATCGGTGGCAAAGTCGACCGGGCGGAGCTTGACATGCGCTTCCAAGAAAAAGCCGTCCTGGTTGAGAGGCACTTTGAGCGTTCTTGATAGCGGTAGTACAACAGATCTTGCTGCACCAGGGATGTTTATCGTTCCGGGAACCCACACACTGGATCATGACCACGTTTTTGGCCGCCGGAAGGGTCTTTTGATCCAGGGCCTTCTCCAGTTCGGTCTGGGTGATGACCCGGGGATCCTCTCCGTACCGGTACTCCTGGGGATGGTATTCATTCCCACCGGTGGCGATGATCACCCCGCCGTGTTTGACGGTGATGATTTCGCCCTCCCGGTCGATCTGACTCTCGAAGTTTCCCACAAACCCCTTCACGTCTTTCAGATAGGAACGGGCATAGACGGCGATGAGGGGGTGGTCCATAATCGACTGTATCATCCCGGCTACCACCTGGGCTAGGTTCACCCCATCAGCTGTCATTTTGGTTTTGAATCCGCGCATCTGTCCACCCAATTCCGGATTTTTTTCCACTATGAACACCCGCAATCCCTGGCGGGCGGCTTCCAGGGCAGCGGTCATCCCGGCGATCCCTCCTCCTACCACCAGGATGGACTTTTCCAGGGGGAGAAGCATGGGAGTAAGCGGTTCGAGCAGAGAAGCCTTCGCCACTGCCATGGAGACGAGATCTCGGGACTTTTCGGTTGCCTGGTCGGGATTTTGCTGGTGTACCCAGGAACACTGATCCCGGATGTTGGCCATTTCAAAGAGATAGGGGTTGAGCCCGGCTTCCTGGAGGGTTTCCCGGAAAAGTGCTTCATGAGTTCGGGGTGAGCACGAAGCCACGATCACCCGGTTGAGACGAAGTTCTTGAATTTTTTCTTTGATCCGTTCCTGGGTGTCCTGGGAGCAGGTGTACAGATTTTCCTCGGCGTACACCACTCCGGAGAGGTTCCGGGCGGTTTCCACCACCTCCGAGACCTCCACCACGCCCCCGATGTTGATCCCGCACCGGCAGATGAAAACTCCGATTCGTAACGGTTCATTGGAGACATCCCGTTGCTGGGGGTAGATCTTTTCTTTCACCTGGGTGAAACGGGCTTCATTTAGGAATGTTGCCACATCACAGCTGGCGGCACTGGCTTCCACCACCGTGTCCGGGATGTCTTTGGGGCCGCCCAGGGTTCCGCACACCCAGATTCCTTCCCGGGGGGTGCGGATGGGATGGAGCGAATCGGTATAAAGGAATCCGTCGGGACTCACCGAGAGACCCAGCTGTTCCAGCCGTTTCAGTTGCTCTTCGGAGACGCTCAAACCGACTGATAAAACCAGGAGTTCGAAGGTTTCTTTCTGGATATGTCCTTCTCCATCATCGTAGGACACTTCCACATCTCCGTTTTCCTGTTCCTTCACCCGGTCTACTTTCCCCCGGATGAAACGAATTCCTTCCCTTTTGGCTCGTTCGTAATACTTTTCAAAATCTTTTCCGTAAGCCCGCATGTCAATCAGGAAGATGGTGGCGGAAAACCCGGAAGTCTGCTCCGGCCCGGTGGCACGGGCACCAGGAGTACAACAGGCCGTGGTTTTCTCTTTTTTCTGTTCCAGTGCCAGGTGTTCTTTGGCCACCAAAGCTTCCTTGATGGCATACATGCAGCAGACTGAGGAACAGTAGGCTTTGGCACGCTCGGGATCACGGGAACCCACGCATTGGATGAACCCGATGGTACGGGGAGTCCGGTGATCAGACGGTCGCACCACGTGACCTTGGAAGGGACCGGAAGCATTCAATATGCGTTCAAAATCCAGGCTGGTGACGACGTTGGGGTACTTCCGGTATCCCAGTTCCCGGTATTTTTCTGTTGGATCGAACGTTTCCGCTCCGGTGGCAAAGATCACCGCTCCCACCCGGAGGGTTTCCAGTTGATCTTTGGCTTTATGATCGATGGCGTTTCGTTGGCAACTCAAGACGCACTGCATGCATTCCGAGCAGCCACCGCAGGAGAGACAGCGGGAAGCTTCGGCGAGTGCTTCCTTCTCAGAATAGCCGAGCTCCACTTCCCGGAAGTTCCTGCTCCGTTCGCTCCCGGTGAGTTTTTTCATGGGAACCCGGGGAGTCCGACCCAGTTTCCAGGGAATACTCAAGGGGGCGGGATGATTTTTCTCTATGCGGAATTCAGTCTGGGTGAGATGGGCATCGATGGACTGGGCAGCGCGTTTTCCGTGGGCGATGGATTCCACCAGGGTGGAGGGTCCCATCACCATGTCGCCACCAGCAAAGACTCCTTTTCGGGAGGTTTCCAGCTTTTCATTGGTTTTGACCGTTCGGCGTTTGGTGAGATCCAGCCCTTCGGAGGGGATGTCCACTTCCTGCCCGATAGCGAGGATGAAGAGATCTCCCACCACATCGAACCCGGCACCGGGGATCACTTCCGGTCTCCGTCGTCCGGAATCATCCGGCGAACAAAGCCGCATGACATCGGTTTCCATGATGAGTTGCCCGTCCCGCTCGGAAAATCGGCGGGGACTTGCACAGTAGAAGAATTCCACTCCTTCTTCCCGGGCGTCTTCAATTTCTTCTTCCCGGGCAGGCATTTCGTCCCGGGACCGGCGGTAATAGATGGATACTTTTTTTGCTCCCCGGCGGAGGGCGGTACGGGAACAGTCGATGGCCACATTCCCTCCCCCGATGATCACCACGTTATCAGCCGGGGGAACTTCTTTTCCGCGGTTGGCTTTTTCTAAGTATTGCAAGCCGTCCATCACCCGGGGATGATCTTCCCCTTCCAGGCTGGCTTTCATCCCCTTCCAGGCTCCACACGCAAGATAGATCGCCTGGAAACCCTGCTGGAAGAGATCATCGAGGGTGAAATCACGTCCCCACTTCCGGTGGTACTGCATGGTGACACCGAGCTCTTCGATGGTCTGGATATCTCGTTCCACCACGTTCCGGGGGAGTCGGTAGGCGGGAATCCCGTACACCATCATGCCGCCCGGTTTCTCCTGGGCTTCAAAAACGGTTACCCGGTAACCTTTGAGGGCCAGGAAGTAAGCGCACCCCAGACCGCTGGGACCCGCCCCAACGATGGCGATGTTCTGGTGGTTATCAGGCATTTTTTCCGGAACTGCTGACCGGTTCTTTTCGGTGGCATAGTCGGACAGAAAGCGTTTCAAATAGGGAATGCCCAGCGATTCATCCAGAACTCCCCGCTGGCATTTTTCCATGCAGGGATGATGACAGGACCGCCCGCAGATGGCGGGAAACGGGTTGTCCATCCGAACGGTCTTGATGGCGTCATCGAAACGGTTATTCCGCACCAGGGCGATGTACCCCTGGGCTTTTTGCTCCAGGGGACAGGCAGCCTGGCAATTGGCCATCCCCTTCTTCTCGATGGTGAAAGCGTTGGGAAAAGCCTGGGGAAAGGGACGGAAGACGGCTTTCCGGGTATTCAGAAAATTTTCGAATTCGTTGGGCCGATCCACCGGACAGGCACCAGCACAGTCACCGCACCCGGTACACTTGGTGGCATCGACATACCGGGCTTTCTTCCGCACTGTCACGAGGAACTGCCCGGGATTTCCCTGGATGTTTTCCACTTCTGAATAGGAGAGAATGTCGATGTTGAGGTGACGTCCGCATTCGACCAGCTTGGGAGACAGGATGCACATGGCACAGTCGTTGGTGGGAAAGGTCTTATCCAGACGGGCCATGAGACCCCCGATGGTGGGAGAGGATTCCACCAGGTAGACGTGGAATCCGGCATTGGCCAAATCCAACGACGATTGAATGTGACCACGATGAATCCAACAACGAATCCAATGACAGTTGATGAATGCGACCACACGAC
>JAPLGF010000217.1 GCA_026390275.1 Candidatus Atribacteria bacterium | reverse complement strand
CGCGCCAGGAACAGATCCTCTTCGATTACATCCTTCATGCAGCGCGGGGCGAAGGGGGTGCAGTCCTTCTGATCTTCGATCTCCTCTCCCAGGGAGGCCATCGCCCGGTAGAGATGATGCAGGGACAGGAAATGCAATCGGAGAGTTTGGCCGGGCGGCTTCTGAGGCTTGGTATGCGGCTAAATATTGACTTCCTGATGGAGCAATTTTAGCATCTTTTCCAGAAATTCGGTCATTATCAGATTGCTCATTACAGCCAGATTTAGGTATAAGGGCTTTTTCCCCATATAGTTTTTTTGCCCTCAATCGATCTTTCCCTTCTTTCTCTCATTAGGGGACTATACATCTTTCGCATCGTAAAAAGAGGAAGCCGGATGGAAGACGAAGCGGCCCTCTCATTCTTCGCTAAAAGCCGGTCTTTTTTTATTGAGCCCGGGGATTAACGGGAAAACCAGGAGTAAAAATGCAATGATCAAGATTACCAGCGATATGGGTCTATTGAAAAAGATCAGAGGACTACCGCTGGACATCAGTAAAGATTGACGTAAACTGTCTTCCATGATGGGTCCCAAGACCAGCGCAAGGATCAAGGGAGCCGCTTCATAACCGAATTTTCTAAAAATATATCCCATCAAACCGAAGATAATCATAATATTAATATCGGTGATGCTCGTATTGATGCTGTAGGAGCCGATCAAACAAAAAAGAAGGATGAGCGGGAAAAGGATAAAATAAGGTATTTTAAGAATTTTAACCCAAAGCCCAATCAGTGGAAGGTTCAAAGCCAGTAACATGACATTTCCCAAGTACATGCTCGCTACCAATCCCCAAAAAATGTCAGCATGTTCTTTAATCAGCAAAGGTCCAGGCTGAACTCCATGAATGAGAAGAGCACCCAAAAGGATGGCCATCACGGCATTCGAAGGAATCCCCAGGGACATAAGGGGAATAAAAGATCCACCCGAAGCAGCATTGTTTGCCGCTTCTGGTCCAGCGACCCCCTCAATTGCCCCGGTACCAAATTTTTCCGGATGTTTTGAAACTTTTTTCTCAACAGCATATGAGACAAAGGTAGCAATCACAGCCGATCCACCGGGGAGAATACCAAGGAAAAATCCTAAAATTGAACCCCGGAACATGGGTCCCAAAGAGGCTTTCCAGTCGTTCAAGGAGGGCAGAAGATTTTTGATTTTCGTATCAAATACGGCACGTTCCATGGAACCCTCTACATTGGCCAAGACTTCTGCAATTCCGAAAAATCCCATGCATACCGGAACCAAACCGATACCATCGACCAGTTCTTCGATATTGAACGAAAATCTAGTGTTTCCAGATACATTGTCCATTCCAACGGTACTTAGAAAAAGGCCGAAACCTGCCGCAATCAGGGCCTTCCACATTGGACCGCTGGCCAGGAAAACCAGAATCGTCAAACCCAAAATCATGGTGGCGAAATATTCCGGCGGTCCAAATCTCAGTGCCTCCTTGGCCAAAAGAGGACCGACAAACATCAAACCCAGAATGGACAACGTACCCGCAACAAAAGAGGCAAAAGCAGATATCCCTAAGGCAGGGCCCGCTCTTCCATTGCGGGCCATTTGATAACCATCCAGGCAAGTGATCACAGAGGCGGCCTCCCCGGGTATATTCACCAAGATGGATGTGGTAGAACCTCCATACATCGCACCATAATAAATCCCGGCTAGCATGATGATGGCCGAAACGGAAGAAACTTGGAAGGTGACTGGCAAAAGAAGCGATATGGCCGCAACCGGGCCCAGTCCTGGCAACACCCCGACAAGCGTTCCGATGAGTACACCCAAGAAACAGAAAAAGATGTTCACCGGTTGAAATGCCACTTGAAAGCCCATTAGGACCGCGCTGAAAAGTTCCATGATTCAAAACCCCCAAAAGCCTTTCGGCAGTTCAGATTTTAAGAGAACTTCAAAAACGATGTAGGCGGCAACGGTTATTAAAAAACTCCCACCACTCACCACCAACCATCGCTGAGGAACAATCACGCGGAGCAAAAATCCAATGGGTCTCAAAAGCAAACCATAGGCAAAAAGAGAAATTAATACGATTAAGGCTTTCTCCCAACGCACGGCCTTACGAAAGCTGGTCCATCCTTCTCCCCTCTTTTTCCGTATCGTGGCATCTATCAATCCCACCAACGAAAAAAAGCTTATGGCCAAGCCACTCAGCAAAGGCATGAACCCCGAACTTGGGGAAGAAAATGTCCCTAATTTGTATTGAAAGGAGGCCACGCAAATGGTCAAGCCAAGAAAGAACCAGATGCCGCTGCTGACCTGATCGTTGTTCATAATTTATTCTCAACTTTCGCGCAAGGTTAATCGAGGCTATCTATCTGTTCTTTAACAATAAGCGGCGCTATTTCGCCAGGCAAGCAGCCACCGTCCCCCGTAAAGGGGCGGCAGATCCCGCCCCTTTTGTTGGCAAACAACACCCCTTTGCGGCACCTTGTAACCTATCATTCTTACCATTACAATACATTAAACGGTATTTGACTTCCGTGAAAGTTAAGCGTTTGTTACTCCTCCTTCAACCCGGTCTGTGCGACAAGTATTTTATAATAATCGATAAGTTCTTTGAATTCCTTGGCAAGATCATCTGGGTTGCGGTAAACAATAGGCATTTCGATATCCATC
>JAPLGF010000349.1 GCA_026390275.1 Candidatus Atribacteria bacterium | reverse complement strand
ATTCGACCACGGCGCGAGGAAAAGTTATCGGTGCCTGGCACTCAGTTATTAAGTTATGGCTCTATTTTGGTGCGAGAGAGGGGAGTTGAACCCCTACGGATCACTCCACTGGATCCTAAGTCCAGCGCGTCTGCCATTCCGCCACTCTCGCACATATTCCTATTCTCTATAGACCCCCAAGCCGGGACCAAGACCCTGGTACCAGCAAGAGATGAAAATGCCCCCCCTCTCCCGCAAGGGGCGAGGTGAACCACAAATCTTTCACGACTCCCGACTCACCTTCGGTGAAAATGTTGAGTTGTTGAGTTGGAAGTACTTTTAAGAATTTTTGAATTATATAGGGCAGGGAGTAAGTTGGTATAGTTTCAGTGATCAGAAATATTCCCCCACCCATTTTTTCATTCGTAATTCGTAATTCATAATTCATAATTCGCTTCTCCCGGTCCTTCCCAATTCCACAGTTCCCCAATTCCACATTTCCACATCTTTACCCGACTCACGATTCACAGTACTTTCCGGGTAGCAATGCTTTATCCCGGAGGAGCTCCGCGATCTGCACCGCATTGAGGGCAGCCCCTTTACGGATTTGATCCCCCGCCACCCAGAGGTTGAGACCGTGGGGACAGGAAATGTCCTCGCGGATACGACCCACATAGCAGGCATCTTTCCCAGCAACGAACCAGGGCATGGGGTAGATTTTGTTTGCCGGGTCGTCTTGAACGATGACGCCGGGGAAGTTCGAGAGGAGCTCGATAGCCTGGTCCCGGGTGATCTTTTTCTCGGTCTCGATGTTGATAGCCACGGAATGGGCCCGGAACACCGGAACTCGCACACAGGTGGCAGTGACGAGAATGGAGGGATCGCCCATGATTTTGCGGGTCTCCCAGAGTATCTTCATCTCTTCCTTGGTGTAAAAGTTGTCCTGGAACGCATCGATGTGGGGAATTAGGTTAAAGGCGATCTGATAGGGAAACACCTTCACTTCCAAAGGTTTCCCTTCAGCGTATTCCCTGACCTGATCTTCCAGTTCCCGCATGGCCTTCGTTCCCGCTCCAGAAGTGGCCTGGTAGCTTGCCGCCACGATACGCTTGATCTTTCCATAATCATGCAGGGGTTTGAGCGGAACAATGGAGATGATGGTGGTACAGTTGGGATTGGAGATAATATTCCGCTTTTTGAAATCCACCACCGCCCCGGGGTTCACTTCCGGAACAATGAGGGGAATATCCGGATCCTGCCGGAAGGCGGAGGAGTTGTCGATGACCACACACCCCCCATCGCCGGCAACAGGAGCGTATTCCTTGCTCACCGTGGCCCCCGCGCTGAAGAGGGCGAGATCCATACCCGAGAAACTCTCCCGACCCAGCACTTCCACCGGGATGGTTTCTCCCTGGAAAGTGACCGTTTTCCCTTTGGAACGAGCTGATGCCAGAGGTTTCAGTTCAGAAACCGGAAAGTTTCGTTCTTCCAGAATTTTGAGCATTTCGACTCCGACTGCGCCGGTTACGCCTACTACCGCTACCTTATACTTTTTCATGAACTGATACCTCCTCATCTTCTATGAATTCAGGATGGAGGGCTCGTACAGAATCCTCCATCCTGTCTCTGGGAATCAGGCACGAAATCCGGAGATTGGAGGTGCTGACTGATCATATCGAGGGAGATAGCCAAATCGGCGAGCTCCTTAAAAACGAGGGCAGCCACTCCCAGGGCATTGAGTGCAATCGCAACCAGGGCACTGGTGACCTGCTCACCAGTGGAGGAACGTCCACTTCCCGTTCCGGAGCGGAAGGATGGAGTTCCCGGGCCATTTCCAGAAGCCAGTCAGTGGTCTTTCCCATCACAGAAAAAACCACCACTAAGCGGTGCCCGGCGTCATGGTACTGTTTGACTCTCGATGACACATGACGGATTTTCTCCAGATCTGCCACCGATGAAGAATTTCTGAACAACGAGACTCATGATTTCCGAACCTCAATTCCATCCCGTACCCATGGAATGGGAATCATGCGGATACTAAGGACTCCCTGATGAAGAAAAATGGATTGTACCTCTTCCTGCACTACGGGAGACATCCTTTCCCGTAAAAAGAGCAGAACTGTTGGGCCAGAACCGCTGATCGCGGCATCACCCAGTTTCTCTTTTTTCAAAAAATTCCTTACCTCGGAAAAACCTTTCACCCGCGGCTCCCGATAGGGCTGATGGATGGCATCATCCAGGGCAAGAAAAAAGCTTTCCCGGTCTTTTTGGATAATGCTCCCTACTAAAAAAGCGATGCGGGAGAGATTAAAAATCACCTTCTCCCGGGGATAGGTGTCCGGGAGAAGCCGGCGCATCTCTTCCGTACTCAGCGAATATTCCGGCACACAGGCTACCAGGTGGAGGTCATTGAGAAAGTCATGCTTCTGAAACCGAATTTCTTTCCCGATATTCAAGACAATGGTGAACCCGCCCATAAAGGCCGGCAGGAGGTTATCCGGATGACCTTCGAGGACACAGGCTATCTGGATCATCTCCTGGATTCCCAGTACATTCCCGGCGATTTCATTCGCTGCCATCACTCCAGCGGCGATGCAGGAGGCGCTGCTCCCCAATCCCCGGCAGACCGGGATCTCATTCTTCGACTCCACCGAAAGACCGATCCCGGTAAAACCGATTTGCTTCCAGACCGTCTGAACCGTGCGGAAAAAAAGATTCTTCTCATCACAGGCAAGGTACTCCCTTCCCTCTCCCTGGTTGGTCATCGTGAACACCCGGTCATCCCGGGTCTCAACTGTTACCGAGTAATACAGTCCTAAGGCCAAACCCAGAACATCAAAACCGCAGGCGATATTGGCGGTAGTGGCGGGAACACGGATCTCGATCATACCAGTTCATTCCGGATTCCCAGACGCTCCACAATCTCTTCGGAACTGGCTCCCACTTCCTCGATCCGGTCTTTACACTGCTCAATGGCGATATCTGGATCCTTCAATCCGTGACCGGTGAGGACACCCACCACCCTCTCTTTTCCCTGAAAGTATCCCTCTCTATTTTTCTTGAGTACACCCGCCAGCGACGCGGCGGAAGCTGGCTCCACAAAGAGCCCTTCTTCTTCCGAGAGCATCCGCTGGGCAGCCAATATCTCTTCATCAGTAACCGCTTCGATGAGTCCACCGGATTCGTCCCGAGCGTTGATAGCACTCGCCCAGCTGGCCGGATTTCCAATTCGGATGGCGGTTGCCACCGTCTGAGGATGTTCAAACGGCTGACCGGTAACCAGGGGACAGGCACCGTTGGCCTGGAACCCCATCATGCGGGGGAGACGCTTGATGATTTTCCGGGCGGAGAGTTCCTTAAAGCCTTTCCAGTAAGCGGTGATGTTCCCGGCGTTCCCCACCGGGAGAGCGAGATAATCCGGTTGATCTCCCAGCCAATCCACCACTTCGAAAGCCGCGGTCTTTTGCCCCTCGATACGGAACGGGTTGATAGAATTCACCAGCGCCACCGGATAACGAGAGGTGATATACCGGACAATTTTAAGCGCCTCATCAAAGTTCCCCCGGATAGCAAGTACTCGCGCTCCATGCATGAGCGCCTGGGAGAGCTTCCCCAGTGCGATCTTCCCCTGCGGGATGAGCACAATGCAGGTCAGCCCTGCTCTTTTGGCATAGGCGGCTGCGGACGCGGAGGTATTCCCGGTGGAGGCACACATGATCACCTTTTTCCCGTCCTCCTTCGCTTTCGCCACCGCCATCACCATCCCCCGGTCCTTAAAAGAACCAGTGGGGTTCATCCCCTCAAATTTGAACCATAAGGAACCAATGTGTATCTTTTTTACAATATGATACGAACGGATGAGCGGTGTGTTTCCCTCTTGAAGAGTGAGTTCCGGAGTCTTCGAAGTGACCGGAAGGAACTCTTCGAAATGTTTGATCACTCCTGGCCAGTACACGATTCAGCCTCCCTTGTCTACCCCGAAAATACAGTGAAAAGATGTGGAATTGTGGAATTCATCTCTCTGTTGAGACCGAAAACTGGAATGACTGCCTGTGCAAAGAAGAATGTCGAGATAAAGAATATCATAAATGCATCCATTTGGGTACGCCTTTTCCTCCTCCTCTTTTTCCCTTCTCTTTCAATTCCCCGATTCCACATTTTTCTCTTCCATTGACAGTTCTCCGAAATAATCTTACTATTTTGATATATTTAGAAAGGTTGTGGATGTGACATGAAAATATCAACTCGGGTCCGGTATGGATTGCGGTTGTTAGTGGATCTAGCGGAACACACCGGGGTAAAACCGGTGAAACTGAGGGAAGTTTCGGAACGGCAGGAGATTTCGCTCAATTATCTCCGGCAGCTCATCATGCCCCTGGAGGCAAACGGGATGGTGCGGAGTATCCGGGGGAATCGCGGAGGGTATGTCCTGGGGAAAAGCCCGGAGCAGGTGAGCTTATTGGAAGTGATGAATCTCTTAGACGGGCCGGTGGATCTGGTGGACTGCGTGAAGGAGAAGAAATTGTGTGGAATGGCGGATACCTGCCCCACCCGTTCGGTGTGGATCGAACTCTCCCAGAACATGGAAACAACTCTCTCCCGGAAGACCCTGAAGGACCTGTTGAGAGGCGATACTATTCCCCTCTCCCCTCACTAAATGATATCATAATAGACATTGATAACAGACAGCCATGCCAGCGCGCTGGCATGGCTGTCTGCGTGCCACACACAGGCAGATCAGAGGAATGAAAATGTAAGTACTTGACCTGGCCGCGGGGGAATATCGAATCCCCCGGTCTCCCCCTTTAGCCAAAGGGGGAAATTGTTGGGGAGTTGTTTTTTATTATTTTGGCATGGTCCTTTTCCATATGGTTATTTCCAACTCCACAACTCAACAACTCCCCACCTCCACACTCGTTCCCAGGGAGTCCTTACCACATCAGTTCAAGGAGGTCAGGGTCAATTGTCAAAGAACGTTCTTCTTCTCCCATTCATTCTCGGTCTCATCGTCATCGGATTTGGCCTGACTGGAATTGGTTAGGTAGTTCCCGAAATAGCCATCCAGTTTCATGTTTCACCAGGCGTGATAGGGCAAGTTTTCGTCTTT
>JAPLGF010000206.1 GCA_026390275.1 Candidatus Atribacteria bacterium | reverse complement strand
TGCAGATGTCCATTATTATATGCAAATCAACGTTTCCCGTCAACACTCCCCGGGAAAAAAACAAAACCTCCCTTTTCATAGGGAAATATTTTTCTTCAGGTAAGCCGTGCCAGGACATGATTTTCAAAAATGTCCTTCAGCCTCTCATCGGTCACTCCCGAAATCACTTCATCATTGATCCGGATGTTTGGTCCCTGGGAACAACGTTCCAAGCAGAAGGTGGCACCGATACTGACCCGGTCTTGCACCCCATATTCCTTCGCCAGTTCCTGCAATTGTTGTAACAGGTTATAGGAACCCTTGAGGTAACAGCTAGTTCCCACACAAACAGCAATATCAACCTTTTGGGCGTCCTTGGCTTCCTGGATCTTAATGTACTCCTTGGTGATCCGGCGCCGGGAATGATAGGTGGTATGGAGATATTTCTCCGCTTCTTCGCTGTTGGGTTTTCCCAGCCACTTATCATAGACAAATTTCACCGAAGGATTATCCTGTGCCTTCCGTAAGGCACTCATCCGGTCAGCATTGTAAAGACCCCGGGCCCGTTTATGGAGGACAACCTCCCGATCCGGGTAAGCCAAGGGCATTCCTCCGCCTCCAATGCACCCACCCGGGCAGTTCATGACTTCCACCAGATCATAGTGCCGTTTTTCCTCCCGGATCTCTTTCACCAGCTTTTGGAGATTCGCCAGGCCATGAACAACTGCTACTTTTATTTTACGTCCACCCAAATCCACTTCTGCTTCCCGCAGACTTTCAAAACCCCGGACAACGGCAAATTCGACATTCGTCAGCTCTTTTTCGGTCAGTCGTTCAGAGGCGTAACGAAGAACCGCTTCCGTAACTCCGCCGGTCACACCGAAGATGACCCCAGCACCAGTCCCCAAACCCAGAGGGACATCGAAGGGAGCCGGTTCCAGATCCTTGAAATCAATGCTGGCGGATTTGATCATTTTAATGATTTCCTGGGCGGTCATGACAATGTCGACATCAGGCTTCCCACCAGTCTGAAATTCCGGACGTCGGGCCTCAAACTTTTTCGCGGTACAGGGCATGATAGAAACCGAAACGACCTTTTCCAGCGGAATGTTTTCGATCCTGGTAACAAAGTTTTTAATGACCGAACCAAAAATCTGCTGAGGAGAACGGGCCGAGGATAGATTCTTCAGGTAGAAAGGATAATTTCGCTCCGCATAAATGACCCAGGACGGACAACAGGAGGTAAAATGGGGGAAGGGTCCACCGTTCTGAATCCTCTTGAAGAACTCTTCCGCTTCTTCCACCGTTGTCACATCAGCACTAAAAGCTGTGTCAAACACCTGGTCAAACCCGATCTTTTTTAACGCCGCTACTATTTTTCCGGTACTGACTTCGCCTGATTCCAGGCCAAAAGATTCACCGACGGCTACCCGGACTGCCGGGGCTATTTGTGCGATCACAAATTTATCGGAATCCAGAACACTTTCCCAGGCCCGATCCAGTTCTGATTTCACGATGAGCGCAGCGGTCGGACAGCGAACTGAACACTGTCCGCAATACACGCACTCAACCTCGTTCAGATCTTTTCCGAAAGCAGGTTCCACCAGAGTTCGGGATCCCCGGTTTCTAATTCATTTAACTCAATTGTTGTGATTGGCAAATTTGTTGCAGAAATATGCAATTTTAATAATTCGTTAATTAACCAGGGAGCTGCGGAAAGATTAATCAATCCCCCGTTTTTCCACTTCCACCAGGCACATCCAGCACGCTCCATACACGCTGAGATCAGATAAATAACAGAAGGTCGGGATATCGATATTCGACTTGCGTGCGACTTCCAGGATATTCTTTTCTCCAGCCAGCTCGACTTCCTGACCATCGATGAAAACCGTTTTCTTAACAATTTCATTACTCATGATTTTTGCTCCTCCAATCCACCATCACCGCATCAAAAGGACAGGCCTCAAAACAAGAACCACATTTGATGCACTGTTCCTGGTCAATAACATAAGGTACTTTGGGCCGTCCAGAAATACATTTTACCGGACATACCCGGGCACATTTTCCACAGGTGCGGCATTTTTCCGAATCGATCCGGTAAATCTTCATCGCCTGGCATACATGAGCCACACAGACCTTATTGAGAACGTGATCGAGATATTCATCCTTGAAGTACCTCAGTGTGGTGAGCACTGGATTGGAAGCGGTTTTTCCCAAACCGCAGAGGGAAGCATCTTTCACCACATCAGCTGTCTCTGCCAGGAGTTCCAAATCTTCTGGCTTGGCCCGACCGTCAACGATCTTCTGGAGCATGTTCAACATATGTTTGGTTCCTTCCCGGCAGGGAACGCACTTCCCGCAGGACTCACTCTGGGTAAAATGCAGGAAGAAATGGGCCTGTTCAACAATACAGATATCCTCATCCAGAGTCACGAGTCCACCTGAACCCATGATCGCTCCCGCCGCACAGAGTGAATCGTAATCCACCGTAAGATCGAGATGTTGTTTTGCCAAACATCCACCGGAAGGTCCACCGATCAGAATCGCCTTGAATTCACGATCATTCTGAATTCCCCCGCCCACATCGAAGATGAGCTCCCGAAGAGTAATACCCATGGGCACTTCCACCAGCCCGGTATTACGAATCTTTCCGGACAGGGCAAACGTCTTCGTCCCCGGGCTGGAAACTGTTCCAAAGGAACGGAACCAGTTTGCTCCTTTGAGGATAATTGCCGGGACAGTGGCTAATGTTTCCACGTTGTTGAGAACTGTCGGTTTTCCCCACAACCCTTTATGAGCAGGGAAAGGAGGACGAGGATTCGGCATACCTCTTTTTCCTTCGATAGAAGCCATGAGAGCGGTCTCTTCTCCACAGACAAATGCTCCGGCTCCCTCTTTTATTTTTAAATCAAAAGAAAAAGGGGTACCAAAGATGTTCTGACCCAAAAAACCAGCTTCCCGGGCATCCTGAATGGCTTTTTTCAATCTTTTCACTGCCAGTGGATATTCCGCCCGGACATAAACGTATCCTTCCTGAGCACCTATGGCATACCCGGCAATCGCTAAACCCTCAATGACGCTGTGAGGATCTCCTTCCATCACACTTCGGTTCATGAAAGCTCCGGGATCTCCTTCATCTCCATTGCAAATGATGTATTTTTTATCCGATTTCGAAACCCGGGCAAATTGCCATTTTCGTCCGGTGGGAAATCCGCTTCCCCCTCGGCCACGTAACCCGGATTTGAGGATTTCCCCGATGACATCATCGGGATTCATTTCAGTCAAAACTCTCGCTAAGGCAACATATCCATCATTCCGTAAATAATCGTCCAAATTTTCGGGATCGATACTGCCGCAATTCCGGAGAACAATCTTAATCTGTTTCCGGTAGAAGGGAACATCTTTCATGAGCGGCCATTTTAGTACTTCCTCATGATGTGTTTCCTGATAGACCAATTCCTCGACAATCTCACCATTCTTAAGGGTTTTCTCTACAATTTTTTCCACATCCTCCGGAGTCACCCGAAGATAGAGAATCCCCTGTGGTTCCATCCGAACCAGGGGTCCCGCCTCGCACAGCCCCATACAACCGGTCCCCACCACAGGATGTCTGGAATTTTCCGAAAGTTGGGAAACGACGGCGCTGATTTTTTCTTTTTCAATCACCTCTACGAAACGGTTATAGACCGGTTGGGCACCTTTGGCTAAACATCCCAAACCGATACAAACCAGTACCTGAGTCGTAACAGACTGGCTTTTAAGCCTTTGAATGTGTGTTTCCAACTCTTCCTTACTTCTGAACTGCATTGACTGTTCCTCCCTTATCTCGTTCCAAAACCTGATCAATGATTTCACGAGCTTTCTCATTGTTCAGGAGACCATACACTTCTTCATCAATCATCATGGCCGGGGCAAGTGCACAGGCACCAATGCAGGCCACCGTCTCAACCGTGAAATCCAGGTCTGAGGTGGTATTTTCGTTCTCTTTGAGACCCAATTGCTCCCATACAACGTTCAAAACCGCTTTCGAACCCCGAACATGGCAGGCTGTCCCATCACACACCCGAATGATGTGTTTTCCTTTTGGTGTCAAGGAAAACTGAGCATAAAACGTAGCAACTCCATACACATAAGCAGGCGATACCCCCAATGCGGTGGCAACATACGNGTGAGGATTTCCTCTGGTAAATAACGGTAATCGGCCTGGATTTCCTGGAGGATGGAGATTAAATTCGATGCCCTCCACTCATACTTCTCCAGAATTTTGTTGACTTTCTGGAACTGACGGCTTAAGGTCAGTTCTTGATTTTCCATTTTCAACGTGATTCACCCCCGATTATGGCTTACCGCGATAAAAAAGTCGCGGTGGAATTGGTATCATGGTTGGTCCAATCACAGAACATTCCGAACGTCAATTTCCTTAAAAGACAACCATGGCCATTTCCGGAACAACAAGAATAATAATAAATCACTTGTCATCTGGAGGAACATGGGGGTCTACCCGGTCTTTTTTTCTTTTCGTCTTTTTTAATCTTACACCGTAGGTTGTTATTTTCAGAGTAGTAAGATAACGCCTCAGAAGAAAGATAATCTTTCGGAGATCAAAAATATTCCATGGTTACTTTTTTTCCCAACTTGACGAGTTCACCGGTGATTTCTTCCAGGATTCGAGCCTTGAGCGATAGATCTCCCGAAAGCTTGGGATTTTGATGGGCGGGATTGATGGCCATACCGGTGATAACAGATATTTCATCCGACTCCAGAAATAAGACCAGAAGTCGGCACGCACCGTCTGTTTTATAGATGACATCTTCCATCGTGACACCGTGCTTGAGAAGTCTCCGAACCGCCGCCAGTGTCAAAATTCCCTCGGTAACCAGATCCACCCCCGGGAGTACTCCCACCGGGGGGATATCCTCTTTCATTGAGTCAAGATTCACTTCGATGGTCTTTCCTATAAAACGAGAAACAATATTCCCGGTGGTACCACCGGAGAGCACTTTCTTCCCGGGATATGCCAGGAACTTCTCGGTCACCATCATGTCCTGGGATGCTTTTTCCGGAGGTCCCGCCCAGAGGATCATCCTTCGGGGAGGCCGAATTTTTGCCACCACACACGTGGCATCATCGCCCGGCATTCCTTTGTAGAGACGGTCAGTCGTCTCGATGATTTTTTTCGCCAGGACCTCCGCATCGATATGATCATTAACCGAGCTTTCCAGAAAAGAGGCGATTTTTTCCCATCGCCACCCTAAATTCCAGACTCCCCCAATACCAGCATGGACGATTCCATCACTCACACAGACCAGCCAGTCATTTTTTCGGAGTTTCATATTGGACTCATGAATCACCCGGTTCCCAATCTTCCGCTCGGTTCCCTCCACATGCATGACCCGACCGCTTCGAATCCAGAACACCGGTGGACAATCAAATTCCGCCAAATACGCTTCTCCATTCTGAAAGACCTGAATAGCAGAAAAGGTAGAATAGGCAATTTTCCGGACCTTGCATACCGGAAGTGTTTCGGCCAGAGTATCCACGACTTCATCCAACGGCGAGTTCCTTTTGAGCATGGAGACAATGATCCTGGTCGTCAGGGTGGACAGAATGTTGGCCTTCACTCCACTTCCCAATCCATCGGACAGGGAAATGATGGTGGATTGTTCATCTTTCTCAATACTTACACTGTCCCCACACAGTTCTTCCCCATATCTTGAGAGTTGGGTATGGGCAACTTCCACAAAAATATCGTTCATTCCTCAACCTTTTCTCCCCGTAATATTTTCATCAACTTGCTGAGCAGCGATTTGGATTCCGCCGTGGTCTCACCAAGCAAACCGGCAATTTCCTGGGCGACTCTCATCTGGTTATTGATCACCTGTTGTGCTTTCTCCAAGGTTTTTTCCCGGATTTCTTCCATCATGTTTTCCTGATCCTTCTGTTTGGTGAGATCAACAAAAACCCCCATGAGTAAGCCCGATTTTTCTAAATAAAAAACGGATAATTTAACATAGAGGTTCCCATATTGCGGGAAATGGATTTCGCGAGACTCGGCTTTCCTGGTACGAAGAACTTCGACAAATAAAGAAGGATCAAAAAGTTCGTCCAACATTTTTCCCACCACCAGGCGTCCTCGCAAGTCCAGCATGTTCCGGAGTGCCGGATTCATCTCCACCACTCGCCGGTTTTCGTCGACCAGGACGATTCCATTGGGGGTGACGGCAATCAAAAAGCTGGAAAAAGACTCCGCTCTCGCTCGCATATACGGAATACACATCTCTGCTTCCGCCAGACCCTGAAAAACTGCCACCGCTTTCTCCCGGCAGGAATTATATCCGCAGGCACCGCAGTTCAACTCGTCCTGAGGAGTAAATTTCCCCGATAGGGCCAGGATCTTTTTCATCTCCTCTTCGGTCGGCTGGGGTTGGGGAATTGGCATGGGGTGAAAAGCCCGTTCGAAAGACGGAAGAACCGGGATGTTTTCTTCATTCGGAATCGCCAATAATCCCTTTTGGGAATATTCGATAATTCGCTTTCTTCTTTGAAAAAGGGATAACCCGGAATTCAAGAGGGGACCGTCGATACACCCCCCTTCACAGGACATCATTTCAATGATTTTGAGTCCCTCTTTTTCTTTATCAAAGTTCTCTAAAAAACGCAGGCATCGATCGATTCCGGTAATCACCACGGTGTCAATCGAAAGAATCCCCTGATCCAGGGTACCAGCTTTCAGCAGTCCTCCCTCCACCGGAAAAGCCCGTG
>JAPLGF010000316.1 GCA_026390275.1 Candidatus Atribacteria bacterium | reverse complement strand
TGGAAATGATTGTCGGGAGAGGGCTCCTCTGTAAAGAAGTGATTATTCCCAACCCTCATCCCGATATCCGAAATTATTTTATTTTTTAATGAAGGATGGTCTGGCTTTGAGAAGGTTATTCATCGCTGCCAACTGGAAAATGAATACCATCCGCCAGGAGGCGACCGAGTTGATCAGGGGAATTAAAGACCGGATGGGGTCGGTTTCAGCGGTCGACATCATGGTAGCTCCTCCCTTTACCGTTCTGGAGTCGGTGGGAAGAGAGCTTTTGAATACCCGGATCCAGTTAGGTGCTCAGGATGTCTATTTTGAAAAATCCGGGGCCTATACTGGTGAAATATCTCCGGGAATGTTGGTGGATGCTGGCTGTACCTATGTTATCATCGGCCACTCGGAACGGAGACAGTATTTTGCCGAGAACGATGAAATGGTGAATAAGAAAGTGATGGCTGGTTTGAAGAGCTATTTGGTTCCAATTCTGTGTGTGGGAGAATCCTGGGAAGAAAGAAAGCAGGGGAAAACCTTTTTTGTTCTCAATCAGCAGATCCTTTTTGGTCTTCAGGGAATCGACAATCATGATCTATCTTCGTTGGTGATCGCCTATGAGCCGGTCTGGGCAATCGGAACCGGGAAGAGTGCGACGATAGAACAGGCTCAAGAAGTTCATGCCTATCTTCGAAACGTTATCCAGGAATTTTCTTCCCGGGAAGTGGCGGAAGCAGTTCGTATTCTGTACGGGGGGAGCATGAATCCCAACAACGCCCGGGATCTTCTTTCTCAAAGGGATGTCGATGGCGGCTTGATCGGGGGAGCCAGCTTGAAAGCCGAAACCTTTAGTACCCTGGTTGAAATTGCGGAAGAGGTGCAAAGATGGAAGCACCATGAATAGGCAGGAATAAATAAAATCATGGGTGGTCTTTATGGAAATCAATGAAATAGAAGTAAAGGCGATTGTGGAAAAGATCGTCAAGCAGTTCCGAAATGGTGAGGAAACCAGCCTTTCGGAAGCCAGCCCTTATCAGGGAATGCCCGGGGTATTTGCCCATATTGAATCGGCAATCGACGCCACTGAAAAGGCCTATCACCAATTGTGCCAGCTTACCCTTGACCATCGCAGAGAGATGATACGCCAGATTCGCAAAGCGGTCATGTCTAACCTGGAATATCTCTCGAAGCTGGCGGTTGAGGAAACCACTTTTGGCCGGGTGGAGGACAAGATCGAAAAGCATCGATTGGTGGCTCTCAAGACCCCCGGGGTCGAAGACCTGGAACCGCTGGCCTATACCGACGACCATGGCATGACGCTGGTGGAAAGAGCTCCCTATGGAGTGATTGGGGCTATCATCCCATCGACCAACCCCACCACCACCGTCATCAATAACTCCATCAGTATGATTGCCGGTGGCAATACCGTGGTTTTTCACCCCCATCCCCACGCCAAAAAAAGTTCCTGTGCCGCGGTTTCCCTCATCAATCAAGCGATTATGAAAGCCGGAGGACCGGAAAATATCGTCACCTCCCTCCACAGTCCCACCCTGGAAACCGCCCAAACCATGATGAAGCACTCCCAGATCCGGCTTTTGGTGGTGACCGGTGGTCCGGCAGTGGTCAGGGCGGCCATGAACAGTGGGAAAAAAGTGATCGCCGCCGGTCCGGGGAACCCGCCCTGTGTGGTGGATGAAACCGCCGATATCGCCAAAGCCGGGATAGATATCGTAAAAGGCGGAGGGTTCGATAACAACATCATCTGTATCTGCGAAAAAGAAATATTAGCGGTGGCCAGTATCGCCGATCAATTGAAAGAGGAAATGAAAAAACATGGGGCCTATGAGCTCAGTAAAAGCCAGATCAATAAAATCACCCCCTTGATCATCGAGGTTCCGGGTAGTTCAAGCCAGGAGGGCGTCCCCAATAAAAAATTTGTGGGGAAAAACGCCAGCTTGATTGCCAAAGAAATCGGATTGAATCTTCCCGATCAGATTCGGTTGTTGCTCTGCGAAGTTGGATCCGATCACCCTCTGGTATGGACCGAACAGCTGATGCCGGTTATGCCCCTGGTTCGATTCCCTACCGTGGAAGAAGCGATCGATTTCGCGGTTCAATGTGAACAGGGCTTTCGCCATACTGCCATAATGCATTCCAAAAATATCGCCCATCTCAGCCAGATGGCCAAGTTGATGAACTGTTCGATTTTCATTAAAAACGGACCCAGCTATTCTGGGTTGGGATATGGAGGCGCCGGTTTTACCTCGTTCACCATTGCCAGCCCCACCGGGGAAGGGCTCACCCGGGCCCGGACTTTTACCCGGGAGCGGCGCTGCACTTTGGTTGATTATTTCCGAATCGTTTAAACCGAAAGTCAGAGGTATCAAAATGAAAATAGGAAAGGTCATGGGAACCGTGGTTTGCAACCAAAAAGTGGATTCGCTGTTAGGGGTTAAATTGTTGTTGGTTCAACCTTTAGATGAAAATCTCAAGGAAGATGGGGTTCCGGTGGTCGCCTGTGATCCGGTTCAAGCCGGCCCTGATGATATCGTCTTTTTTGAAGGTGGCCGGGAAGCAGCCCTGGGATTAACTAATTGGTTCAATCCTTCGGATTTAACCATTATGGGAATTATTGATTCTATTTATACTGGAGAATAACTCAGATGATTTTAGCCAGAGTGATCGGTCAGGTGGTCTCGACCATGAAGCTGAGGGCTTTAAGAGGGTATAAATTATTGTTGGTGCAACCGATTGATGCCGGGGAAAAGCCCAAAGGAAAAAGTCTGTTGGTCATCGATACCGTTCAGGCTGGGATGGGAGAGGTGGTATTGGTGATGGATGAAGGAAATTCGGCACGTTCGGTACTGGAAGATGCTTCCGCCCCGATTCGTTCGATTATCGTGGGAATTGTCGATGAAATTCAAATCGGCGGGAGAGAAGAAAAATGATGAACAGGGACCCGAAAAATTCGATTCGCATCCTGAATAATGTGGTGAATGGGTTATATTCCTCAACCATTTCCGGTCAACCGGAAGTTCTTCCGGTCAATACCAAAGATAAAGTCCTACGAGTCGCCGTTGGATCCGATCACGGAGGATATGAGACCAAGGAAAAACTGAAGATCTATTTACAAGAGATAGGCTATCGGATCACCGATGTCGGTGCTTTCAATACCGAAAGCGTCGATTATCCCGATCTGGCTTTGAAAGTTGCCCTCAAGGTCAAACATGGTGATTGTGAAAGAGGAATTATGATTGATGGGGCCGGGATCGGTTCTTCCATGGTATGCAACAAGGTGAGAGGAATACGAGCCGCCCTGTGTTATGATCTCAAAACCATTATCAACAGCCGGGAACATAATGATGCCAACCTTCTGGCCCTGGGTGGTCCGCTGCATCCCATCGAACAAATCTGTGAGATGGCCAAAGTGTGGCTGGAAACTAGATTTGCTGGCGGAAGACACTGGAAGCGGATCAATAAAATGATGGATATTGAAAAAAAGTATTTATAAATTATTATAAACTCATTTCAAGGAGTCCATTATGAACCAGGAAGAGCTGATCAATAAAATAACCCAAGAGGTCATAAAAAGGTTCAATGAGATAACCGACGGCAAAAAATCATCAGTCGTTGATGATCAGAAGACCAAAAGTACTCTCAGTCGCCGTGATTGCCAGAGCGGGATTTCCATCAATACCCCCAGGGATCTGGCAATCTATATCGACCACACCCAGTTAAAACCCGATGCCAAACAATCCCAGATTGATCAACTTTGCCAGGAAGCCATCCAATATCATTTCTGTTCGGTTTGCATCCAACCCTTTTGGGTGGGGTATTGTGCAAAAAAATTGAGAGGAACCGGGGTCAAGGTGGGTACCGTGGTGGGATTCCCCCTGGGAGCCAATGATCCGCGGAGCAAGGCGTATGAAACCCGGAAGGCGATCGAGGATGGCGCGCAGGAAGTGGATATGGTGATCAATGTGGGAGCGCTCAAATCGGGGAATGTGAAAATGGTGGAAGAAGATCTCCGGGCCATAAAAAGGGCCTGTCGGTCGACGACGGTTACCAAGGCCATCATTGAGGCCTTTCTTTTAACCGACGATGAGAAGATCATGGTGTGCCAGTTGGCCAAAAAAGTTGGGTATGATTTTGTAAAGACTTCAACTGGATTTGCCGGTGGGGGAGCCACTCTCCATGATGTGGCTTTGATGAGGAGAACGGTTGGCCCTAAGATGGGAATAAAAGCTGCGGGAGGAATACACAATTTCGAAGAAGCGAAAGCCCTGATCGCAGCCGGGGCAACCCGGATCGGAACCAGCGCCGGTATAAAAATTGTGAACGGATAAAACCCTCGATGAGAAAATCCTATGGATAAAAAGGATTTAGAGAACAGTCAAATTTTATCGGAAGTCATCACCGAGCTGGTTTATAAATATATTGCTGAGGGTGAGCTGGTTTCTGGTCAGGAATTCACCATACCGGTGGAAATATCCAACCGTCATGTTCATCTCACCCAGGCAGCCCTGGATAGCTTGTTTGGAAAAAATTATCAATTGACCAGAGTTCGGGATATATCCCAGCCGGGTGAATTTGCCAGTGATGAGAAGATCACTCTGGTCAGTTCCAGGATGAAGGTTATTGAAGGAGTACGAATCGTGGGACCGGTGAGATCCTATAACCAGGTGGAGATGACGGTCACCGACGGATTTACTTTAGGTTTGGATCTCCCCACCCGTTTATCCGGGGATGTCGCTGGTTCACAACCGATTACTCTGGTGGGTCCCAAGGGAGCCTTGAATCTTTCGGAAGGAGCTATTCGGGCTGCCCGCCATATTCATATGACTTTCAGGGATGCGGAAAAATATAAAGCCAGGAACAACGATCGGGTCAAGGTAGAAATCGGGGGAGAAAATGGAGTGATTTTTAAAAACGTTATCATCAGGGTTTCGGATAAAGGTAAACTGGCTTTTCATATCGATACCGAGGAAGCCCATGCCGCCAATGTTCGGGAACCGACTTTTTGC
>JAPLGF010000182.1 GCA_026390275.1 Candidatus Atribacteria bacterium | reverse complement strand
TTTATTGATGAATTGCGAGCATTTCGTCACGTCTTTCAAAATATTTACGGATTTTCCCTCCGATCATCCCGCATTGAAGAACTGCTCAAAATAATCGTGCCTACCTTTAATGTCCTCTCCCAAGATGTCTCTTCATTTCTTGAAAAAATCACCATAATATTAGAAGAAGGTTCTTCTCCCAAATAGTTGATCAATAATACCAATAAAAATGGACACCGCTTGCTTTTCTGGATAAGGTATTTGTATCAGCAAAACCCACCCAGAGGAGGCAAGGCGATGTCCCAGATACAGATTAATGCCTTCTTCAATTTTTGTCGAGTCAAGGTGGTGAAACCATCGGTTGACCGAGAGAAGAAAAGAGTGAACATCACCATCCATCCCGATGAACGTTACCATCCAATTTGTCATCGCTGTCAGCAAAGTGCTCAGAAGATTCACTCCTATAACGATCGGATGGTGAGAGATCTTGATGGTATCGACGCCAAAACCTATCTTTTGGTCAGATACTGAACCGTGAGATGCTCCGAGTGCGGCACCGGTATCTCACCGTAGTCCAGAGTTGGGACCCGGGACAGGTGGTCTTGGTAGGAGAAGGCAGAAAATACCAAACCCGGAAAGCCTCCTTTGACTTTTTGAGTGAAGAGCAAAAACATTCGATCGAAGCAATTGCCATTGACATCTGGGATCCTTACCTCAAAGCGGTCAAAGAATGCTGTCCAGAAACCGGTATGGTCTTTGATCCCTTTCCTATGGTCAAAGCCTTCGGAAGAGTGATCGACCAGGTGCGGACATTGGAATACCACCAAGCCACCAGTGAGGGAAAAGAGGTGATCCGGGGAAGTAAATACCTGCTCTTGAAGAATAAGGCCAATCTTTCCCCCGATGAAAAACCAAGACTCCAGACCCGGTTGGAACTCAACCAGAACCTGACCACCCTGTATATCCTCAAGGATTTGCTGAAAAAGCTCTGGCAGTATCGCTATCCCGCCTGGGCTCGAAAAGCCCTGGACGAATGGTGTTCGATGGCTCTGGAAAGCCAGATCGGTCCAGTGATCAACTTTGCCAAAATGCTGAAAAGGTATGCCTATGGTATTCTCAACCATTGTCGTTTTCCCATCCATACCAGTCGGTGGGAAGGTATCAACAACAAGATTAAGGTGATTAAGCGGAAAGCCTATGGCTTTCATGATGTTGAGTACTTCTCCTTAATCATTCGAGATTCCTTTGCAAGGAGCAACTAAATGGGAGAAGAACCTCATTACAAGACTATGTGGGAAATATTGGAAAACTTGAAATGGTTCATGGGTTTTGTATAATGTTAAGTGTAATACTTTGTATTAAGGAGGATTACAATGAGGACCAGCAAAATCCAGTCTCTATCTCTTCCTCCGGAAATGGCCAGGGAAATGGAAAAATTAGCCAGGGAGGAAGGAATGACTAAAAGCGAGCTTTTTCGGGAAGCATTGCGGCAGTATATCCGAAAAAATAAATGGGATAAGATCCGTGAATATGGAATACAGAAAGCAATTGAATTGGGTATTGAAAGCGAAGAAGATATTGAAAAACTCATCGACGAATACCGTTCAGGGAAATAAAAGTCAATCATGATACGGGTGGTCATTGATACCAATGTTTTAATCTCTGCATTCCTTTTCGGCGGAAAACCTCAAGAAGTTTTGAATCTCGTTATTGAGAAAAAAATCCGACTGGTCACTTCTGAAGCATTGGAAAACGAACTATATGATGTTCTCGGCAAAAAATTTAAATTTAGCCAGGAAATGCTCCAATTCATCCGGTCTGAAATAGATGCCATCGCATTAAAAGCGTATCCTGCTCAAAAAGTAAACCTGATTATAAGTAATCCTAATGATAATATGGTATTAGAGTGTGCACTGGCAGGGAAGGCTCATTATATTATCTCCGGAGATAGACATCACCTTTTACCCATCGGTTTTTTTAATGACATTAAAATTGGATCTCCTTCAGATTTTTTAAAAGAGTAGCAGCTGCCCTTTTAAGTAAAATGGGCTTTACCGAAAAAGAAAAAGTCCGGGTCAAGCTGGAGTTTTTACGCCTGCTGATCCGGTTAAAGCTCGACCCGGCCCGACAGGAGCTTATCACTGGTTTTTTCGAGACCTACCTGGTGCTCAGTCCCCAAGAAGAAGAGCAGTTCAACCAGGTCCTGGGTCAAATCAATCAACAGGAGGCGGAGTCAATCATGGAAATTAACACCAGTTGGCATAAAAAAGGAAAGATCGAGGGAAAGATCGAGGGAAAGATCGAAGGGAAGATCGAAGGGAAGATCGAAGGGAAGATCGAAGGGAAGATCGAGGATATTTGCAAGTTCATGGTGAGAAGGTTTAACGCCGACCCTGATGAAACCATACCACAATTGAAACAGATTTCTTCCCTGGAAATTCTGGATAGCCTGATGGAAGAGTTGTTCGCGGTCAACACCATAGAAGAAGCCCGAGCCATCATTGAGCGAAGCATCCCCAGGACTTGAAAGTAATAACTGAGTGCCAGGCACCATAACCATCATTTTCTATCTCATGATATACTTCTTGAGCAATAGCTATTTCCTGGTATAATTGTTTAAGGATACCGAGAAGTTCAAGATGGGGGAAGGCTATTATTACAGTAGAATTACTAACTACAACTCTTCCTTCAGGTATTTTCTATATCTTCTAAAAGTTCTTCTCTCGATAGATTAGAAATTGGAACTTTGTGCTGCCCCAATAATTTTATAAAATCAATTTTATCCAAACCAGCAAGTTCAGCTGCTTGGCCAAGGGAAAGCTTTTTCAATTCGTAGAATTTCACAGCAGCCAAAGTTTTCAATTCCTTTAGGAAGTCTTCCTCCCCCTCTCTTAAAATTAATAACATGTCTCCTGGATATTCTATGTTGCTTCTTTTCAATTCACCTGAGTGAATCATTTCATCCTCCTCATTTTCTCATCAGACTCAAAACCTAAGAACCTAAATAAAATATATCATCATACTTTTATGGTATTCTCAGTGAAAATGAACCTTTGTGATTGTTCTGTGAAAATGTCACCATGAGAAAGGAACAATATCACAGAACCCAAATTCACTTTTTGGCTGATATTCACCGGGTAATTGGTTTCTTTATTCCCTCTTGAGGGGGGTGTGCCTTTCTATTCCCCGTAGATGGCAGCAATAAATGAGCGCCCGTTCATTTACTTTAATGAAGCGACACGCCATGGCATATCGCTATGGGTTTTCATATTCATATGATGCCGTAATACGGCATGACGGTCTATCCTGTAATCCAAAAACGCGAGTGAAATTATTTTTTAAAGTTCACTCTTTCCTGGTTTTTTGATCAAAAATGTTAGAAGCGAACCAGCCAGACAGAATAAAGCGGATACGGTATAACTGGTTTGATAGGTGCCGGTAATATCTCGAACCGTCCCACCAAATAAAGGACCGAGGAACCCACCAATCCCCCAGGCGGTCATGACAAACCCGTAATTAACCCCAAAATTCTTTAAACCAAAGAGCTGAGAGGTTATTACTGGAAATATTGTGAGCATCCCTCCAAAGGTAAATCCAACTAAGCTTTTCCCAATGAGAAGAGTGTGGGGTTCAGTCATGGTATGAAAGACAAAGTAAACCACGACTTGAACTGCAAAAATGAGGAACAAGGTCATTTTTTCTCCTAAAAAGTCGGATATTGAACCCCAGGAAATTCGACCAAGAAAATTAAACACCGCATAAGTCATCACCAGTATGGCTCCATTTTCGATTCCGGCTTGTTCTTGACCGATTTTAGCCATTTGTCCAATGATAAGTAATCCAGAAAATGTACCAAAGAAAAACAATACCCATAATAGATAAAATTGGGGTGTTCTTAGCATAGAGGGATAATCATAGTCAAAAACTGATTGGATTTCTCTTTTTGTCTTTTTCGCTTGAAGACGAACTGGTTCATGTCCCTGAGGCGGGTTGTGAATGAAAAAAGACAATAATAATATGGTGAGAAAAAAGAGAATACCCAAGATAATGAAAGTGGAACGAATTCCAGATTGGTGAATGAGCATTCGAGTGAGAGGAGCAATATAGACTGGCGCCAAACCAAAGCCGCTGACTACAATTCCTGATATAAAACCCCGGTGATTGACATGGAACCACTTCACCGCTGCCGGAGTAGGAGCTGCGTAACCGAAACCCATGGCAAGTCCAAATATTCCACCGAAAAAGAGAGTCAGGTTATTCACGGTGATGGCAAATGATGAGAGGGTAAAACCAAGACCAGCAAGAATTGAAGCTATTATCAATGTAACCCTCGGACCGGTGGAATCTTGTAGCCTTCCTCCTGGTATCATCGAGAGGGCAAAAACAACTGATGCCGTCATGTATGGGATTTGAGTTTGAGTCACAGTCCACTGATACTCATCGATTAAAGCAGCTGAGATGACTCCCCAGGAATAGAGAACACCTAAAGACAGGTTTATTCCGAACCCTGCCCAGACGGTTTTCCAGGCTTTACCTACAGAAACCATAAAAACCTCCTTTGTTTCTATAGTAGGGGATGTTTTAGAATTTTGCCACCATTCCGATTAAAAAATAATTAGAAAAATTTTGCAGAGTGTGAACATATGATTGAGAATACCTGGTGTCAATTTTCAAATTAAGTTACATCTGTCCAAAATAGCTTTTTCTCATGGTAAGGGGAGTACCAATCGGGTAAATTGGTAAGTGTGAGTTAAACAGAAAACCCGAAAGGTGGTCTCCCCCTATGAATAAGTGTAGCAGCATTTTTGGCCAGATTCTACAGGTATTCAACCGGTATGAATTCGAAAGAATGGTCAGAGAAACCAAGTCTGAAAAAGGAACCAAAGGCTTTAGTTCCTGGGATCAATTCGTTGCCATGCTCTTCTGCCAAT
>JAPLGF010000264.1 GCA_026390275.1 Candidatus Atribacteria bacterium | reverse complement strand
AGATTATTCCGATAAACCAGCTCTTCGGTCAAATGGAATACCGCTCGTAAAAGCTCGGTGAATGTCTCGTGTTCGAGAAGGAGAGGATTTTCTAAAAGTCGGAGCAGGAAATTTTTTTCTTTTCCCAAGAAAGAGCCGAGGTTCTCCAAATTGATCAGTTGTATGTTGGTTTTGAAAGGGTATTTTTTTAATAAATCACTTATTCGTCCGAACTCTGTTTCTGTCCAGTCAGCAGTGACAATCAGATCCTTTCGCATGGTTTCCAGGTTGGGATCAGAATCAGATAAGTAGATTAAAAGGGGGGTTCCGACCTCGCTAAAAAACACTCCGATCACCATGTTCAGTTTCTCCATTCGATCTCTTCTTTCTCTTTCACTCAAAAGTTTATCGATGATGAGTGTGACTACCAGGACATTGATGGGTATAAAGGCAAGATTAAAGAGAAGGTAAAATAAGATGTCATGGGTATTATGGAAAACAAAGTAATGTACGACATAGAGGAGGAAAGAAGTAACCACTAAAACGAAGCCAACCAGGGAACGCTCTTTAGAAAGTGACATTTCTCACCGGAAAAAGCCAATGACCATAAAATAAAAAATGTGAAAAAAAATCAACGAAAAAAAACTATAGGGTTTCAAAGTAAATCAACTTTCCACTTCTCTGTTGACGATAGGGGCTGGCATGATTGGTTTTCCTTTTAGTAAACGAGAAAATCGCACCGAACCGTTTTAAATAGTAGTTCATAAGTGTACTACAAATTTTCCTTGGTTCCTTTCCAAACCTGTTTAATGTTATCATATTTTGAAAGGAAATGAATTCATGCGGGAAATCTCATAGGGGCTTGTTTGAAAATCCAGTTGAAATGATATTGGTCACGCCCCCGTCACTTTTTTCTCATTAACAGGTTTCGTTTTAGAATCGAATTGAGTTCAAAAGGGTAGGGAGGGCATCCGGGGATGGAGAGGGAGGAATGGGACTGACGGAGGCAGCAGTTCCCGAAGGAGAGGCGGAGAGGGTTGGCAGGAAGGGGATCGGGGAGGAGGGAACCGAGGAAGATATCGATGGGGGAGATGGGAGGTCCCTCGAGGAAAGTACAGGGGATGATGGTGTCCACCGTAACTTTTTTGAAGGGGTAGCGGACACTTTCGATGGGTTCACCCAGGATCTCGATCTCTTCAATTCTTTTTGCACTAATGCCATTTGATTCCAGGTAATATTGGAGGTGTCGCACTTCCGGAAGGGAATACCCCATGATTTTCATTCCGACATAATCGACTTCCCAGTTCTTTTCCCCAGCCATGACCAGATTGAGTAAAACGGGGTCACCGCCGTGTGGACCCATTTTTTCCATGCCCTGGATAGCATCGATGATGGTAAGGTGAGTGGTAATGGTGTTGTTGAGGTCAACGATAGCTTGATCCAAACCGATTTCATGGAAATGTTTCTTTTCTTCAGGTGGTAGAAACCCCTTCAGGTTTTTGAGTGCTAAGGTGATCCCGGTAGCATAGTGGACTTTCATGACCGGAATATTGATGATGGTGTCTACTGCAAAATATTCTCTGGCGATGGGGATGCTTTCCAGGACCAGGGGGTGAGGGACCGGGACCCGAATCGACTCGGATTGATTGAAGTTGAAAAGGGGGAGGTGATAGGTCTTGGTGAGTTCCAAAAAGCCAGTTTGTTGAAAACAGGTATGAGTCGTGTGGTAATTTCCGAATGTTGATTCACCGATGGCGAGGGAACGGACCGGCGCGGGAACGGACCGGAAAATCGAGCAGGAGCTGCATCAATGCTTCCACCACCGCTTGACTGGAGGTGCCTTCCTTTCCATTGAGATTGGGTTTCAATAGAACACGGTCATTTTTATGGAAATATCTTGAAATACCTCCAATCAACTCCAGGGCTTGGATAAGACTATCCTTGAGATTTTGCTGGCTGCGTACAATGCTCACCTGTCCCATATCTGCTCCTCCTGCCCCGTAAGGTTTTTGAAAAGTGCGTTCATTGTATCAAAACCCCATTCCATTCGACGATTTTTTTATCTATGATATCCAGGGTTGCATTTTGGACCTGGAGCTCCATCGGCGCTTTCGCTCGAAGAACTCCGGGATATGCCGAACACTATCTCTCTCTCCGGAGGACCGTTTAAGATTGATGCCCTCCTGGGGGCTTTGCATGGACACTTCACCAGAATCCTGGTGACTGATGAAGAAACTGCCCGGGAACTCATCCGGAGAGAAAAACTCTATCAAGAGGAAGGAGGCCGGTTGCGTTGAAGGCGCTGGTCTTTGTGGAACCAGGAAAAATGGAAATCCGGGAGGTCTCCCGTCCGGTTTGTGAACGAGGTGGGCTCTTGGTGAAGGTGGAAACTTGTGGGTTTTGCGGTTCGGACCTGCGGACCTATCGGTACGGCCATTCCCGGGTAACCCCACCCTGGATTATAGGCCATGAGATTGCCGGAGTGGTGGCCGAGTTGGGGGAGGGAGTAGTGGGATTTTTACCGGGAGAAAGAGTGGCAGTGGCTCCCCCGGTGTATTGCGGAACGTGTTATTATTGTCGGCAGAGTGTTTTTTATCTCTGTCAGAATTCACCACCTGCCTGGGGAAGTCTCTTTTGAAGAAGCTACCCTCTCCGAACCGGCGTCATCCTGTATCAATGCCCATGAGGGGGCGGGAACGACATTGGGGGAGACCGTGGTAGTTATCGGGGCGGGGCCGGTGGGCTGTTTACATCTGGAGGTGGCCCGGGCGCGGGGTGCCTCCCGGGTAATCATGGTGGATGTCCAGGAATCGAGGCTTCGGAGAGCAGAAAGGTTCCACCCCGATCTCCTCATAAAAAGTGATGAAAATGGTTCACATGTGGATCGCGTCGTCGATTTCACCGGCGGATGGGGTGCCCAGGTGGTAATAGTGGCCTGTCCTTCTGCGAAAGCACAGCAGGAAGCGATTCATATGGCCTGTAAAGGCGGACGGGTGCTTCTCTTCGGAGGACTTCCCCCGGACGTGTCCGAAGTACCACTCTCCACCAACCTGATCCATTATCGCGGGATTCACGTCATGGGGGCTTTCTCCTTTTCTCCCCGGCATCACGTTCTTTCGATTCGTATGATTGCAGAGAAGAAAATTCACGCCCGTGAATACATCACCCATCTTTTACCGCTGGAACGATTTCAGGAAGGGATCGATGCCCTTTTGCGGGGTGACGCCCTCAAGGTAGTCCTGAAACCAGGAGATTTTACCATTCAAGTTTAGATTGAACAGCGATGGAGGCTTTATCAGTGTCCTATTTAGGTCTTGATGTGGGGACCACGCGGTGTAAGGCGTGTGTGTTTGATGATAAGGGGCGGGTTTTGTCTTCGGCTGCGCGGGAGTATGGATTTTCCAATCCCTTTCCGGGATGGGCGGAACAAGATTCGGAGATGGTGTGGAGTCTGGTGAAGGAAATTGTCAGAGAAGCCGTGTTTCATGCCACCCAGGAACCGCGGGCCCTGGCTATTTCTGCGCAGGGAGAAGCGGTTATTTTTGTTGATAGTAAGGGGAAGATTCTCCGACCCACGATCTTGGGAATGGATATGCGGGCAGTGGAGGAATGTGAGATCCTATCCCGACAATTTGGGGCTGAGGAACTCCTCCATCTTTCTGGAGTTCCCCTTCATCCCATTACTTCGTTGAGTAAAATCTTTTGGGTGAAACGCCACCAGCCTGAGATTTTTAAACTGACGGAGAAATTTTTACTCTACGAAGATTTCATCTTCTGGAAACTGGGTGGTCTCCCGGTTACCGACTATTCCATGGCCTGCAAGACCATGCTCTTCGATATCGATACGCAGGAGTGGTCGGGTCATCTCCTCGACTTCCTGGAAATAACGCCGGAACAGCTGGCGGTATGTTGTCCGTCCGGGACAGTCATCGGGACGGTCAGAAAGCCGGTAGCCGATGAACTGGGACTTCCACCGGATCTCAAGCTGGTGATGGGTGGGCATGATCAATGTTGTGCGCCGTTGGGAGCAGGCTCCATCCAGGAAGGAGTAGCCAGTGATAACATGGGAACGGCCGAGATATTCAGTGTCCCGGTCGATGATCATTCCGTTGCTCAGAAAATTGAACCCCACAATTTTTCCTGTTACAGTCATGTGCTTCCTCATAAATATCTTCTTGCCACTCTCAACCAGACCGGGGGGCTCCTTTTACGCTGGTATCGGGATCAGTTTGGGCAGGAGGCGTGGGAAGAGGAGACAAAAACCGGTCGGAACTCCTATGAAATCCTTTTGAGTCAGGCCCGCCGGGAACCTGCCCATATGTTCGGTCTCCCCCACTGGGTGGGGAGCGGGACTCCCTATATCGATGCCTTCTCTAAGGGGGCGATCGTGGGGATGACTCTCCATACCGATAAGGGGGAGATCATCCGAGCGATTTGTGAGGCTGTGGTCTTCGAGCAATTGATCAGTATCGAGCTCTTTGAGAAACAAGGGATCCATTTCCATGAAATCCGGGCAGTGGGGGGATGTTCACGTTCTTCCTTCTGGTTGCAGATCCGGGCGGATATCCTGGGAAAACCAGTGAAGAACCTGGATTATGAGGATGGCAGTGTCATGGGAGCGGCCATGCTGGCAGCAGTGGGCGATGGGGCGTACTCCTCTTTCCGCCAGGCTACCGAGGGGATGATCCGGGTGAAATCCACCTGTGATCCGGACCTTGTCCGATACGATTTTTATCGTGAACGGTTTGCGATTTACCGGGATATCTACTTTGCCCTGAAAGATGTGAACCGACGGATTAAATAAATAGCTTCTTCCGTCTTTTTTGTGGGTGAGTCTTGAATTTTAATCAACAACCCCACACAATAATAAAAAAATAGAATTACCGAATTGCCATTCTCTTTCATGGTGGCGGTTTAAATCTTTACCCATAGAAATACCGGAAGAACCAAAATTTGTTATCAATAACCAATGTACATATTTATGATAGAGAAAATTTCATCCAGCAGGTCAATGGAGGGGGCTCTTTTTGAAACGGTTTAAACAGTCTGTGCTTCTCGGTCTCATGATGGTCTTTGCTATCGGTCTCTGTTCCTGGGCGAATCCGGGAACGGATCTTTCTCCAGTTCTCAATGAGGGAAAAAAGTGGCGGATCGGGTATTGTGAGAGCGAGCCGTTTGTGAATTATGCTTTTACCCTTCATGCCCTGCTGGAGGGTCTTGGGGCATTGGGCTGGATGACCGGGATCCCGGAGATGCCGTTCCAGGAGGGGCAGGGAGACACGAGCCGGATGTGGGAATGGCTCGCTACCCATGATATTGGTCCCTCTCTCGAATGTGTCCCCGACGCCCATTACACTCTCTCGGAACTCACACCGGACGCTCAGGCGACGATCCTCACCCGTTTGCAGGATGGGAAAGACATTGATCTCCTGCTGGTGATGGGGACCCGGGCCGGTCTCCTGATCACCAAGAAGGAGCCACCGGTTTCCACCCTGGTTTTTTCCACCAGCAATGCCGAGCCGGGATCGTCCAGGCAGTGGATCGCTCCGGACACCAGAATGTCTGGGCTCACATGGATCCGGATCGCTTCCGCCGACAGGTAGAAGTGTTCTTTGATCTCTTCCATTTTCAGAAGATGGGAATGGTCTATGAGGATTCAACGGTGGGGCGGACCTATGCTGCTGTTACCGATGTGGAGGCGGTGGCGAAAGAGCGGGGATTTTGGGTGGTGCGTCGCCTGGTGGACGAACCAAAAAGCCCGGATGACCGGGAACGGTACTACCAGGAGGTGTTGAAAGCCCATCGGGAACTGGCTTTAGAGGTTGATGCCATGTTCCTCACGGTGGCTTCGCTCGATGTTACCTGGCTTCCGGAACTCCTGGCACCCTTCTACGAAAAAAAGATCCCGGTTTTTTCCCAGTTGGGAACCGAAGAAGTAAAAAATGGGGCCCTTCTCTCGGTCTCTCACTCTGATTTTCGGGAGATGGGCCGGTTTGGGGCAGAAACCATGGTCCGGGTTTTACGGGGCACCCCTCCGGAAGATCTGGAACAGGTTTTCGTCGATACTCCCCATATTGCCCTCAACTTCGACGTCGCTGACCAGATCGGTTATAAAATTCCCTTTGACATTCTCCTGGTGGCCGATGAGATATTCCTCTGGAAAACCCACCCTGAAAGTACAGGGAGTAATGAAAAGTGAGTAGTGAGTGGTGAAAAGGGGAAGAACTGTGAAATTGGGAAAGACAGTGAGAAGTGTTTTTGTTTTTCTCCCTTGATGGTGCCAGGAACTGGCATGGTCGTCTGGTCACTGCCTTGAGGACGGTGAAAAGAGTTTTCGAAAGAGGGGGGAAACATTGGAAGGAGGAAACAATTGGTGAGGAAGGGAAGAGAAAATGTCACACCGGAACAGTAAAAAAACGGGGACTCAAAAAAAACAGCCGGTTTCCACCAACCGAAAGGTGCCGGGACAGCGACTGGAGCAATATTTCTTTTTCCTACTGATTCTTCTCCTCATCTGCTTTGTCCTG
>JAPLGF010000219.1 GCA_026390275.1 Candidatus Atribacteria bacterium | reverse complement strand
GCACGACCTGCGGCGCCGGTATTTCGCGAGCCCTCACCCAGTGGGAATCGTCCAGTCCGGTCTGGTCCCAATCTTCCAAGAACTCCCTGGCGTCAAAACGCTCGCCGCCGAAGTTATTCCAGCTCCAGCCGCCTATCTGTGAGATACAGCTTTCCTTCACCCGCCAGCTTGCGTCAGTCCCAATCAAGATCGGTCCGGATGGAGTAACGATACTCAATTGGGCGCGCAGGATCGGCGCGTTGAAGTTGTTGCCATTAATCGGTTGATACCAGCCAGGACCCATCCAGACGGCAATTGTGTTCGAGCCTTTAACCAGTAAGGAGGTTACATCATAGGCATTGACGATAAACCGCTTATTGAGTTGCGTGATACCCGGCTCCAGCACATACGGGCCAACCTTTTTACCGTTGATGTGCAATTCATAATATGAGCCAGTGTTGACATAGATCACCGCCCGTTCCACACCTTCCTTCAGCTCAAAAGTCCGGCGCAGCCACGGATGAGAAAGCCGCTTTGGATCCGGATTGGTGATCCACTTTGCATTCCAGTCTTCGGGTTTAAGAAGCCCCATCGACCAGACGGCCGGCTTGCTCCACTCCGTTGCCTTCCCGTCCTGATCCCATATCCGCACTTTCCAATAGCAGAGCTGCCGCGATTCAGAGGTTTTCCTGCATATTCCAACTGAATCGACTGATCGGACGCCACTTTCCTGCTGTCCCACAAATCGTCCTTATCCTTCTTCAGCAGTTCTTCCGAGCTTGCTACCAGCACCTGAAAGGCCGTCTGCCTTTCCCCCCGACGGTTTGATTCAATTACCCAGCTCAGCCGCGGCCTTGCCACATCGATGCCCAGGGGATTGGTCAGGTATTCGCAGCGAAGGTTAGCCACGTTAGCGGCTTGTTGGTGCGGTTTGGTCTGGCATTCCCAGAGGAGGCTCGCCAGCGGTGCCAATAACAAAGCGGCGATGATGAAGAAAGTAAGGTTGTTTCTATTTTTCATTTGGATTCTCGTTTTGGGCTTCTATTTTACGGTTTCTGACAGTGCAGATTGGAGCAGGTAGGTGCCGGAAACCTAAGGTCACTTATTGAGTGAGATCTTCTGCATCACCAAACCGTAATGGCTCCCAGGCGGGTTGTCCATAATACGCATCCCGTTTGTTTTTTTGGCAAAGTTTGCTGAATACCACAGCCACGCGGTGCGTCCATCCGAACTGATGAATTTTGAAGGCATGTTCACAAAATAGGCCTGTTCCCCAAAGTCCTTAAGGTAGGTGACCAGTTTCCAGGGACCTGTAATCTCATTGGATTCAAGGATATAGGTATGCATCCTTGCGCAGGTATTGCCACCGTCAGTTACACACATAAGGTATTTCTTAAGGGGGGCATTGTAGGTCATGGTAACACAGCCCATGTTGTTATTCCATTCGAGCAGAGGCCTGATTTTCTTGAAATCGTTGGTCCAAACCGGTTTCCCGTTTGGATCGGTACCGGCATAAAATTCATATTTAGACGCATCGTTCATATTTTCAAGAGATGGGATAACCCTTGTCAGGTAAATCTGGTCGCCAGTGATCCAGCTGTCGTTCCAGAAACGGTATTTCGTATCTGTGGTATCGGCTCCATGGGCCACCAGATAGGCCTTCCCGTCAGGAGAATACTGGAGGTTTTTACCGAAATCCACGAAATGGAAGCCGCTTTTAACTCCGAGTAGCGTGATGCCGGTGATCTCTTTGGAAACCGGAAAGGGGCAATCGGCAGGAGGCGTAGATTTCCAGGCGATGGGAGCGTAATTCAAATTTTCAGGATTCACCTGTGCGTGAAGCTGAGGAGTCAGCAGGTACAATAGGATAAGGATTCGGAATTTCATGTTTTTTTTTATTGATTATAAAATGATTCTAACTAGTTACCTAAATCTGGACATTGAGTTAAGCTAAGCTGCATGTTTAACAGGTATCCGGTCATAGCCTGTTCTGTTAAACGCTCCCAATACTCTTTCTCTGGAATTCATAGCTATTTCAAGTTTTGAATATTGACCCTTTCTCCTTAAAGCTATACCTTTTTTGATTATAAATTATTTCATCCGCTTATAATTTATTTAAAAGGTCGGATAGCCTGCCCCGCTTAGGCGGGGGAACCAGACATGATTGATAATCAATTATATTCATTGGTGTTTAAGGTTTGGGTCAATCATGTGGTTTTCATGAGGATACGTCTTCATTGCCTGATCTTTTTCACCCGCATTGCTCGCCGGAAGTGATCAGCACCGTCGGCTTGCCGCGCCAGAGCAAGTAACCCGGGTTATATTTAAAATTAAATCTATTTAACAAATCTTTCAGAAACCAGTCCTCTCAGATCAGGTTAACCATCTTTCACATCGTGTTTCATCTTAGTACCTCAATATCCCGTCGGTCAGATTCTCACACCCGTTCTCCGTAATCAACACCGTATTCTC
Organism: Candidatus Atribacteria bacterium; assembly: GCA_026390275.1. Lineage (GTDB taxonomy): Bacteria > Atribacterota > Atribacteria > Atribacterales > Atribacteraceae > JAPLGF01. The sequence goes on along the minus strand of JAPLGF010000219.1, from coordinate 257 downwards.
AACCCGAACCCCCAGATTTTCATCAGGAAATGTGGCAAACACATCGCAGGCAAAAACCATCCCTGCCCTGAGAGGCACATTCTTGGGCACGTCACTGCCTCCACAGTCGTGCGTGGCCAGACCTACCGAATGGGTAATTCCACCCTCCTTCAAGAAGTGCAGGTTACTGAATGCATCCGTCTCCACATGATAGCCCTTACTGATCAGGAGTTCTCTTTCTTTTGCACCTACCTCAAACCCGGTGATCCCCGGTTTGT
>JAPLGF010000300.1 GCA_026390275.1 Candidatus Atribacteria bacterium | reverse complement strand
GAACTCGTTCGATTGGGAATCATCGAAGGCTATGAGGATGGGACATTCAGGCCCTATGATCCCGTAACCCGGGAGCAGTTCAGCAAAATCATACTCCTGGCTCTGGATATGAGTGCGAAAGGGCCGTCAAGCCCTAGTTTTCTAGATGTTCCAACCTCCAGATGGTCCTTCTCGTTTGTAGAAGGGGCAAAATCGGAGAACCTTATGATCGGTTTTGCTGATGGCACCTTTCGGCCCGAGGAGTATTTGACGAATGCCCAGATCCTAACCGTGATATGCCGGCAAAAGGGGTGGAAATGGTCAAGCCCTGAACAGCCCAGTTTCTCTGATTTGGCGAAAAATCACTGGGCTTATCCCTATATTGAGACAATTAAGTCTCACGGATTCGATTACAGTCATTTTGGCACCGTTTTCACTAGCGCAAAATGCAACGGATGTGAACCTTCGAAATGGCACCCCCACGGGCTTATCGGTCTACATGGACGGATCATTCGCAGTCAAGATCGAACCAGGAGACCGAGCCACCCTTACGGGGATTGAGGTCGGGCGAACCTACATCATCACCTTGAGAGATGGGAACAATGTCTCCTTTTTCAAGAACCTCACTTTGACCACCAACGTCTGCCTTCCACTGAAGATCCCCGAGGATTTCCAATTGTTTCTCCCTTTAAGCTTGGAAATCCTATCGGTAAGCGGTGGGGACGCAGGCCAAGAGTTGTTGATTGAAGGAAGAATCCATGGGGGAGATGAGGGTGTCAAGGAGCTTTGGGCTGACATCAATGGGAGGATGATCATTATTCCAACCAATCCAGACATGACTTTTCAAGCAGTGATCGGAAAAGAAGAGATCTCGGATGCAACAGCCCTATCGCTCTCCGCCAAAGATGGCATATCTTTTTTCGAGATTTTTCTCATCATTGTATTGGTATTGCTTGCCACCACCGATGGTTGTCGAGCAGAACCGTATAGCATCTGGGTGTATTTTGATGAAACTGGATCTTTCGGCTCTGGTCCGGTTATTTTTTTTCTCAACGGAGAGCCTAAGCCCCTCATCAACAGGTCGAAAGTCTCTGATGTTACCTATACAATAACGTTACCTGTCGGATCAGTCCTTCTGGAACTTGCCGTGCTCCAGGAAGGGAATACTTGGCATGTCGTGTCGGAAACCAACTTCCAGTTGACAAAGCCTCGCACCGAACTGCATTTTCCCAGTGACTTCAATAACCCACAAACCCAAAAGAATTACCCGGTGAGTACGCCAATTCCTCCTCCTCTGGAAAATGGTGAAGCAGGAGGATGGGTTGTCTGGCTGTCGATTTTGCTGGTGTGTGGGCTGGCGAGCGCTATTGCCTTCTTCATGGTCAGCCAATCAAGGAAAAGGCGGCGGGTTCCTCTTCCCCCGCCGCCTCCCCAGGAAGACATTACGAAGGCATGGTCGCAAACGCGCATTGTCTTTCGGCGCGATGACTTTCACCACCTCCCATTTTCCGAATACAGGACTGAGCACCTTGCCAGCGGAGGTCAAGCCCAAATCTACAAGGCGTGGCACCCAATGATGCGCAAGTTTGTTGCCATCAAGCAGTTGGATCCAAAACGAGTGTCCGATCCCTTTATCCGCGATCATTTTCATCGAGGCGCTCAAATCACCTTCAACCTGACCCACCCGAACATAGTCCACCTGTTCGAGGATTGTATTGAAGGGAACCTTCACTTCTTGGTAATGGAGCTTCTTGGGACGTCACTAGAGGGAATGATGCGGGAGAAAGGTCTTTTGCCTGTCCCGGTTGTTCTAACCATTCTTGATCAGATCGGGCGTGC
>JAPLGF010000037.1 GCA_026390275.1 Candidatus Atribacteria bacterium | reverse complement strand
GGTTTTATGTATTTACGATAAAATGAAGGGCTGATGAATGGTCCATCCTGAGCAGCGATGTCATCCCAGTAACAAAAAACCTGGATAAACTCTCCGACTTCATTCAAATAATTATCAGTAGCTTTCAAGTATATCTCGGTGATCTTTTCCATCATAGCATCGGCGAACTGAACATTGCAGGCACAATCCATGAAATATTCTTCCATGCCTCTCACTCGCGCTGGTTGTTCAAATATCCCTCCACCGAAAAGCGAGGTGCCCACCAAGGCATAATTCGTCATCTCAAAGAGTTCCTTCGCCCTTTTCCTCAAGCCAACGGTTCGTGCCGGGTCATCGGGGTCCGGCCAATTCATGAATTCCATCGATTTTAGTGATGAGCTTTGCAGAGGAAATTTCCGGAAGTCAAAATAATGCCCACTCTTGGGCATAGACAATGTTGCGCCCCATTGATCAACGTAGCTCCAGTAGTTCCTTTCGTCGACGATCACCCGTGTCCAGGCAGACGGTGGATTGGGAAAAAGAGGCATGACGTCCACACCGATCCATTCCATCAATCTTTTATCAATCTTGGGAAGCTGTACACTTATATCGTGAATCTCCCTTTCGCTCTGCCCTATTTCAAATCCCAGGTAGATCATCAGGTCCAGATAGGCTTTTTTACAAATAGAGCTGACCTCTGTTCCTCCTAAATCAACTGGTATCCTATCCGGTTCTTTATGGCTGATCGATAAAATGACTCTTTCCCGTGACGTCATATTAAAACCTTCCCCAGGGGATTTCTCCTTAAAGCATCAATACTATTCATTCCATCGTAGTTTCTCTTAAAACGGAAAGAATAGTGGCTAAGCTCTCCATCCACCGGTATGACGGAATATTCTCGGTTACCCCCACTAAAAGCCCTGCCTTTTTGTGCAAAGAACTCACCAAAGAACGGGTATAAAGGGCAATTTCGTCATTAGAGGCAAGATGCATGGATGATGTAAAGTTCAACCATAATATCTTATCAGGCCATTTCTCTTGAGCTTCGCAAATCGACAGATCTCCATCGGGGGGTGGGGTAAAAGCCTCCACGATATCAACCGGTGCATGCTTAATGTTCTCAGCAAGACCAGCCAGTTTCCCGTCCATGTGAACGGAGATAAGCTTGTCAAGCCCTTTAAGTGCCCTGGAATATTTCTTATAACTCTTGATACAATATTTTTCAAATCGGGGAGCACCAATCATTTCTTTAGTGATATTATCCGGAATCCAAATGACTTTCCCTGGGCTGGTGGTAAGAATATCGATAAAATCTTCCTCTTTCTTTTCCAGGACGCGAAAGACCCTCATAAGTCCGTCACATTGTTCATGTAAATCAATGGTGAGACGTTCCACTCCCAGCCATTCAATCATCAATTGCTGATAGGGGGTTCGGGGTGTCCGTACCAGTACCATCCCATCCTGACCCAAGCGTTTTTCGACGTAAAAAAATGCTTCAAAGTTGGGTTGAAAGATCAGATCACGAAGAATGAACTCTAATATCTCATAGTCACGCTCATCTTTAATATAATGGCAGGTCGTAAATTCACTCCCATAACCGGACTCAAAAACAAGGTCGCGCCAAATACTGCCTTTTGGTGTTTCCCAGGTTTCCCGAATCCGAACCTGATTATTCTCCCAGCGTTGTTTTCTGGAAATCGTGACATGTGGATAAACGTTATTAAAAGTATACATCGGCTCAATAATAGCGAGGCCATTATTTCGTAGTGTTCTTTCAACCTCCCCTCTTGGTAAATGATCAAAGTATGTGGTGAAAGGAATCATATCCGGCTGTTGGCCAGCCAACACTGCCTCTATTCGTTCCCTGTTGGTCATCGGTTTCATTTTCTTTCGCCCTTTACAGTTTTGTCATGATCTGGACAACGATAATTTTTCGACGATCAATCGGTAGTCTCGGAAATTTTTCCAGGATACATCCGGAAGAATAATATTGTCAGCACACGGGATGTATCTTCCTCTCTCGATGAGCCACCGT
>JAPLGF010000294.1 GCA_026390275.1 Candidatus Atribacteria bacterium | reverse complement strand
GTCCCGAAACAGGCATAAACAAAAGGAATACCGGAATCATAATCAATATGGAACCGGCAAGAAGCGGACCCCATTCAATGTACTGTTCGGCGGTAAAAGTCGCCAGCCCCAGGGGACCGGTTTTTTTTAAATTCGAGCTGATCAGGATGAGGGCAAACATATACTCCCCCCAGGCAGTAATGAAAGAATAGGCACCTGCTGTGACCAGGCCAGGGGATGCCAGAGGGATAACGATTCGGACAAAGGTGGTAAAGACCCCGGCTCCATCGATACCAGCTGATTCTTCGAGTTCTTTGGGGATATTTTCAAAAAATGAAACCAGGAGCCAGGTACAAAAAGGGGAAACCAGTGCGGTGTAAGTAACCACCAATCCGAACATATTGTCGTACCAGCCGAAAGAGATGAACAATTTATAAATAGGGACGAGTAAAACCACGGTGGGAAAAACATAAATGAACAACAGGAGCTTGGAAATGAGGCCCCTCCGCAATTTTCGGCTGCGAGCAATTCCATACCCACTGATGGAAGAAATGATGAGAGTAAAAAGAACGGTCACCACTGATACATACAAACTATTGAGTAGAAACCGGGGAAAATCACGCACCGGGGTACGGGCAAAGAGCAGGGTTCGGTAATTCTTTAATGTTGGATTTCGGGGAAAAAAGGCGGCATGGGACATGATTTCCTTCAGTGGTTTAAAGGAAGAAATGAAAATATAGATAAATGGCCAGACAATAAGCAATATCACCACCATGATGATGATCACTACCACGATGTTCTTGAAAGAACTTCTCCTGGTCACTCTATTTCACCTCTTCCATAATACGCTCAGGAAATAAGAATTTTCCATTCATTATCTTTTATGATTTTTCTGGAGGAGTAAGAACTTTAAAATATAAAATGCCAAGGATAATAAGGAAAATGGCAATAAAAACTGACATCGCCGAGGCTTCTCCCAGGCGGAAGGTTTTAAAAGCAGTTCGATAAATCAGCACCGGAAGGGTTTGGGTGGCCGTTCCAGGACCACCCTGAGTGGTGAGCCAGATGAAGTCAAAGGTATTAAAATTCCAGGCAAAAGCAAGAAATCCCACGAACCAGATCATGGAACTCAAGAGAGGAAAGGTGATGAATCTAAATTTTTGAATACCGGTCACTCCATCAACTTCTGCTGCCTCGAATACACTCTCCGGAATGGTCTGCAAAGCGGCTAAAATCATCAATGTTCCGAAGGGGAGGAATTTCCAGGAATTCAAGAGGATCAGGGCGGGCATAGCCGTTAATGAAGTACCAAAAAAATGGATTTGTTTATGCATCAGCCCCAGGGAAAACAGGATTTCATTCACAATCCCAATCTTCGGTAAAAGCATCCACCGCATGCAGACTGCCACTGCCACCGTGGGTGCGATCCAGGGGAGCATGATGAGTGATCGGGCAAGGTGAATACCCCGAATCCGGGTATTTAATAGGATGGCCAGAAAGAGAGGAATGATGAGCTGGATGATCAGGTTCCCAACTGTCCAATAAAGGCTGTTCAGGAGTGCTTCCCAAAAGAAACTACTGGTCAATAAATAAATGAAGTTTTTGAAACCGACGAAGGAGGATTCTGCTCCTCCGAAAGAAATGTCATAAAAAGAATACAGAAAGGTTCGGACATACGGATAGGCAAAAATAATGAGAAGGACAATTGCGACAGGAAGGAGATAAAGATATTGCATGAGTTCTTTTTTTCGGGAAAGTGTCATTCAATTCACCTGCTCCATCTGCGAACTGACCGGGTTACCCGTAAAACGCAACCCGGTCAGTTTTGACAAAAATCTATTCAGTGGCGGGGAGAGAATACTTCTTCATCTGTTCTTCGCCATATTTGGCGGCTTCTTCCGGAGTCATTTGTCCGCTGACCACTTTATTGACTGTTTCGGAAAGGATATCAGCACCGGAGATGTCTCCCATCCCAATGTTGACCCACTTTCCATATTCAAAACCATACAGACTGGCGTAGTTCTGCAATGCTTCTATGGCTACCTTGTGAATATTTTCAAACCGCTTCACGATCGGATTATCCCAGTATTCCTTCGCCTGCGAGGCAGCAACGGTGGTGGGGAAAAATCCACCCGGTTCCTGGCCAGATGTTAAAATAGCATTGATCTCCGGCCTCATCATAAATCGGACGAATTTATAAACTGCTTCTTTATGACCTGGTTTTTCCAGTGTCTTCTTGTAAATGTGCACTTCGTTCGGATAGGTGATGGTCCCTCTCTCTTTCCGATCCTTATAAAATGGCATGTTTGCTGCATCATAATCACCACTGTTGAATTCTTCATGGAACCTTTTCTGGACTGCCGGGAAATAGGGTGACATCGCCAGGGTTCCGGCCGCGATGTTCAACTCAATTTCACCCCAGGACCAGGCCTCAGCCCCGGGAGGCGCGTACTGGAAAAGGTCCTTGTAAAGCTTGAGGGCTTCCACGGTCTGGGGACTGTTGAAAGTCAGGTTTCCTTTTTCATCAAAGAACCGGGCTCCCACGCTGGCCATAAAGATATAGGCCTGTTCATCGGTCATGAGGTTCTTGGCCCCTCCGATCCCAATCCCATAGATCTCTTCCTTCGAACCTTCGGTGATCTTCTTGGCATAATTGATGACATCATCCCAGGTCTGGGGTGGTTCTTTGGTTCCCACGTATTTCTCCAGGACACTGGGACGATAGGTCATGAGCATGACCATGGTCATGATGGGCAATCCCCAATATTCATTTTTGTAGAAATACATATTCTTTTGATTGGGGAATATCTGGTATTTTTCATCCATTTCTTTGACTAAATCTGTTAACGGTGCAATGGCTCCGGCTTTATACATGGTTAAAGTTAAGTCCGGAATGGAAAATTGGAAATCAGGGAGAGTATTGGCTTCAAGGGCAGCAAGGGTTTTGACCCAGGCATCACCCCACATCACCACTTCTTGCTTGAGGTTGATATCCGGATTTTCTTTCATAAAAAGATCAATCACTTTTTGGAAAGCGGCCACCCGGTGAGCCGGTGCTTCATGATGCCAGAAGGTGATATCCAATGGCTTGTTTTGCGCCCAGGACAGGCTCCCCAAAACCACCAGACAGGCAAGAACGATTAAGGTACTCAGTAACAATTTCTTCATGTCCAACCCTCCTTCAAAAATGATAAACTTCGGGAATTTCTCTCATCTCCCGAAAGATTATTACAGGTTTTTAATGCGATGGAAGTATTCTTTCACATACTGGGCGTTCGCCTGATCACCGCCCACGCAATTTGCGCTCATCCATACCTTGGGAGTGACTCCTTTGCTGACCATGTATTTGATGGTTTCGATTTCCATCCTTCTCACAATATAACCATCGGTCATGGCTGATATGGGTGCAAACGGCCGATCAAAACCATCAATTTCCATCACCGAATCGCCCACCGGATTATAATCGTCGATAAAAAGATCCACCAGCTCCATCATGTTCTTTCGGCTGGGATGACGGGTGAAGTGGTCATGGGGGATTTCTTTTTGCCAGGGGCTTCCACCGACTCCTATGGTATACGCCCCTTTTTTCTTACATTCCAGTATAGCATCGATGGTGGCGGCATTGACTCCGATATTGTTGAAAATAATAGCGACATCCCCTTTTTCTACTCCATAGTAATCAACCACCCGGTTCATGTAATCGGGACAACGCTCTATTCTCATTCCATGGGTGGCGCCACTTGCTCCATAGAGTGCTCCTATCGGTATGATGTAATTGATGGGAACCAGGCCACCGGCTCTATAAAACATATCATACGCCGGAAGATCAGTATGTCCACCCGTACCCACGACATGGAGCAACTGATCTTTCATTAAAACGTCACCAATGACCTGCCCTGCCTTTTTAAAATTTTCTGCTTGTTCTTTTTCAATTTTTTCCAGGAACTCAACAGTCAATTCCAGATAACTTTTCCCTTTTACCACTTTCCGCACCTCCTGTTCTTGGAAGGGGTCGATTCCATCCACCAGATGAAAAAATCAATCACCTCCTCAGACGTTTATATTAGATAAAATGTGAGATATGGAATCATACCTGGTATATACAAGTTACTATAAGTAATGATAAGTTGTCAAGAGTCCTGGCGGCCATATCAGGATCAGATGGAGTATCTCAGCGAACATACTTCGGAATGATCAGACATCAATTGGATGGCAAAAAACCCTGCAAGAATGAGCGATATTATCGGATGACGTTTCTTTTATCAATCATGAACTTATAACGGTCGGCCCGATAGAGAAAGGTGACGTATTCAATCGGAGTGTCCAGCTCATCAAAAGTGACCCGTTCACAGAGAAGACCAGGAACATTCGTTGATACTTCTAACAACCTGGCATCTTTGCTTTTTAATAACACTGCCTCCAGTGTCTGCTTGGCCCACAGCACCGGTCTGGTAATGTAGGTGTTGAGGATTTCACAGAGATCTTTTTGCTCCACTTCTTCGATGGAAAGGAGCATAAAATTTTTGAACAGGGGAAAAGGAAGAAAAACCTCCTGTAGGCAAATCGGTTCTTCGTTGGCATAGAGAAGCATTTTGATACAGATAACGTTATCGTTTTGCACCAAATTTAACATTTCTGTCACTTTCGTATTTGGTTCTTCGATCTTCCGTTCCAAAAGTTTTCGGTTTGGTTTGAGACCACGACTGTGCATGTCTTCGGCGAAAGTGGAAACATAGGTGAGTTTTTCAATAATTTTTGGTTCGCAAACAAAACTCCCTTTCCCAGCCACCCGCTGAATGTACCCTTCATTCGCCAGATCATTAATGACCCTTCGTACTGTCATCCGGCTGATATCGAATAACTTACAAAATTCTGACTCCGAGTAGAGCTTATCACCTGGCTTTAACTTTCCACTCTCAATCATGGATAAAATGATTTTTCGTAATTGGAGGTGGATGGGAACCGGAGAAGTTTTTTCGATCAGCATCTTATCAGCCAACCCCTTTCGGGTATTGATGGTTTCATCATTCATCACATATGTACTGGTTATAACAGGATATCGAATCATCGAAGATTAGTCAATGGGGGATAAAATATGAGAACAATTGTTTTTTCCAAAAATAAATTATACGATTACCCTATCAACAAGAGAGCCTATCCCCATCAAAGCCCAGGTTAAAATCGGCCGTTGGTGGCAAAACGGTATATTATAATGAGAGCGTCTATTCACGACCGGGCAGGTCATTTTTCTGTCCAACGTGCTTTTCCCGTCACCATCAAAAAGAGACCATAGAATAAGGGAGGAGACCATGAACATCGATATTGATTTAACATATTACGAAAATGTTTGCCGGCAATTGGACGAAATCGTAAAACAGGACCGGGAGAATATTCAAAAGGCGGTATTGATTATGGTTGATGCCATGAAAGAAGGAGGATTAATTCATATCTTCGGTACCGGCCATTCTCACATCTTCTCGGAAGAAGCTTTTTATCGAGCCGGGGGATTGGCGTGTATTAACCCGGTATTGGAACCTTCCCTGATGTTACATGCCGGAGCCATGAAATCTTCCGCCTTGGAAGACCTGGATGGATATGCCGAAAAATTGTACCACCACCTCCAACCAGAAAGCCGGGATGCCTTTATCCTTTTCTCCAATTCGGGAGTAAACCTGGTTCCTTTCCAAATGAGCAAAATTGTCCAAGAAAATGGAATACCGATCATCGCTGTTGGATCAAGAAAATACATAGAATATTTAAAAAATACCAAAAAACGGGAAAGTATTATGGAAAATTGCACGGTATTTATTGATAACCATTCCGAAATTGGTGATGCCTCCATTCCTATTCCTGATTCTGACCTTAAGATGGCGCCCACCTCGACTCTGACAGGAGTATTCATATTAAATTTGATTCTGGTCAATGCCGCCACTCACCTGCTCCAAAACGAACACATCACTCCTCCGGTCTTTATCAGTGGTAATCTTCCTGAGGGAAAAATGAGGAATAAAAAAATATTCGATCAATTCCGGACCAGAGTACGTTTTTTATGAGCCGGGGCATCATAAACACCAAACCATACTTTTTATCTATTGATATTGGAACCACCAACTTGAAATGCGTTCTCTTCGATGAGAGTGGAAAAATTGTGGGGAGAGAATCAGCCCCTCATCCCACTCATTATTCCGACGCCGGTTTTGCCGAACAGGATCCTTTCCTTTGGACTTCGCATCTTCAAAAGATAATGAAAAAATTGGATGATAAATACCATGATGCGATCCCATCGCTTTCCGCTATATCTCTTACCGGTCAGATGCACGGTCCGGTTTTTTTGAATAAGAATGAGAAGACCATATTTCCCTGCATCATCTGGTCAGATACCCGGGCAAAAAAGGAAGTGGATTCTTTAAAAAAGCAATTTCCTCCCTCTTTCTTTCCCCATCGAACCGGCAATCCCTTGCAGGCCAGTTTTACCCTCCCCAAAATACTGTGGGTAAAAAATCATTTTCCTGATCTCTATCAATGTATTTCCAAAATGCTCTTTCCCAAGGATTATGTTGGCCACCACCGCTCTTGCTACCGGAGCCGGAGAAAAGGGGACTCTTTCCCTATGCGTGGGAACAGCTGCCCAGCTTCTCTTTTGTTTAGAGGAAATCGACCCGGATATCCTGGGAAAACTGTATCTTTTTTCCCATTGTCTGCCAGATAAGTATTTTTGCTTAGGTACCGTCCCCACTGGCGGATCATCAGTTCAGTGGTTTGCTTCGCTGGTAGGGGATAAAGCAATGAAACGCCTCCCAGCAAAGATCAACGGGTTACACGACATTCCATTGAACAGAAATACCCTTTTTTATCCCTTTCTGATGGGGACGGGAACCCCCTCCTTCGACTACCAGGCCCGGGCCGCTCTTTTCGGCCTGGAAATGAATACTGACCAAAAAGACATTGCCCTTTCTATCATGGAAGGAGTTGCCCTGGCTTTGAAGAGTTCTCTTAAAAAAGTCCCCTCTTTAGAAAAAGACGTGAAGCGCATCATCATGAGCGGTGGAGGAACCCGATTGACCCTCTGGCCTCAGATCATGGGTAATGTCTTCAATATCCCGGTTCAGGTATCAGAAAACGTGGATACTGCAGCAACCGGCGCGTACTTATTAGGGGCCAAGGCAATACACTTTATCGATAACTATGATGACACAATAAATACGACCACCCCGGAGGCCAAATGCATTCCTGATCCAAAATTCGTTTCTCATTACTCCAAACTGTATGAGCTATATGCCACTTTCACCGATGCCGTTGAAAAATATTCGCACTGGAGTGAAAGGTAAAATTCTTAGGACTGGTGTTGGATTGAATTTTCGATCAAGTCCTATTTCATGTGTAAATGATTATTAAAATGTTGTAAAAACAAATAATTCCAGCTGAAAAATCAAGGAACTCTTGTTCCATCAACTTCCTTCAGCGGCCTAAATGGTCAAAGTCGGTTCATATAAGCATATTTAATCACATCTGTCCAAAATAGCTTTTTCTCATCACGACTCCAAGGTAAACCCCTTCTCCCGGAACAGCCTCAGGCACACCTCGGCCACTTCTTTATCGTAGAGTATCCCGGCATTCTTCTCGATCTCCTCCAGGGCAGCGTTGATTCCCAAGGCCGGCCGATAGGGCCGGTGGGAGGCCATGGCTTCCACCACATCGGCCACAGCCAGAATCCGGGCCTCCATCAGAATCTCCTCC
>JAPLGF010000046.1 GCA_026390275.1 Candidatus Atribacteria bacterium | reverse complement strand
CATTGATGCCTTCCCATAAAGGTTCGTTTTTATGCTCTTTTGCTTCTTCTTTAATCTTGGTCAGACATTCTCTCCGAAATTGGGCGTGAAAATAGGCAACCTGATCCAATTCTTCATATAACTGGTAATTAATGTGATACCAGATACAGTCTAAAGGAATATCCGAATCATTGGTTAATTCAATACGAGCTGATTTGCGAAATGGCATGGGAAAATAAGAGTTGATCCCTTGTGTTCCAAGATTCGGATCACCCGGATTTACAGTGAGCAGGAGTGATGTAAAAATTCGCGGTACACAATTTCCAATACCAAAAAAGTCGCCCAGAGGTACTTCAACACTTGGTTGGGTTTCTCCATCCCAAAACATTTTCAGTATGGTTTTCCTGTAAAAGAATGGTTCCAATGAGAGCGGAATCATATAAAAATGCCTTTTAAAATTTTTGAGTAAAGCTAAGTTTTCCAAATAAGAAAAACCATATTTCTCCACCCTCTAACCCTCCCAAAAAACAATTGATCAGTTCTTTTACCATTATATGAAATGTGTTATCGTTATCATATATTGTGATAACGATAACACATGGGAATTGAATAAGTCAAATTATTTTTTGAGTTTACTTCCATAATGCGTCCTATTTTTAACGTAGTCATACCTCGAGTTCAGTGGGGGGGACACCTGAAAAGATTTAATGAGGGGGAGTAGGCTGCATTGCAGGTGAGAGAAAAATCTTCGAGGACATCTTTCCAGGGAGATGGGATAGCGGTAAGTTTCCTGTTCCCCTGCCTCCTCAAAATCGAATTGGACAGGGAACATCAAACTGCGGAAAAAATAGCTCAAAGAAGGCTTTTTCAAGACTGGTCGGGGCGAGAGGATTTGAACCTCCGACCCCCTGCGCCCAAGGCAGGTGCGCTGAACCATGCTGCGCTACGCCCCGACAAAGATGGATTATAACAAACATTTTGGGGAATAACAAGAACTGGGGAGAAATTGGTTCTCATTCAGGGCAGGGACCGAGGGGAATGAAAAGGGCCTAAAAACATCTATAGGGAGCTGGACGGGCGTCCAACTCCCTATAGATGCAAGGAGGGGAAAGATCTTTTTATATTTTTTAGCAGCTCTGTTTGGCTGCTTCATTTCTTTCTTAATTCCAAGGAGTATTATATATTCATTTAATACAATGTCAAGGGAATATTTAAAAAGTTTTTAAATATTTTTTCAAAGGTGTTCCGGATGAGCTGGAACGACTGCCCCTAAGGATTCCCCTATCCCTGAATACTTCCGGTAGATGGTCTGCACCTCCTCCAGAGTGATGTTCTGGATAAGTTCGTCATAACGAAGGGGAAAATCAGCTCCTAATCCTATTTTTTCGTAAAAGGAGAACAGGGAGGAGAGGGAAAAAACCGTTTCAAAGAATTCTAAAAAAATTCCCCGGATATAATTTTTGGTCTCGTTGAATTCATCGGGTGGGATATTCACCAGGTTATGGAATTCATCACGTAAGAGGGAAATCACGCTATCAAGGTGTTGGGGTGGGAAACCAGCGTAAGCACAAAAAAAAGAAGGACCGATGAGGGGGGCATAGGCTGATCCGACCTGATAGCTCAAGCCCCGTTCTTCCCGAACCTTCCGGAAAAGCCGGGAATACATCCCGCCACCCAGGATACCGGAAAGAATTTCAAAAGCCATTCGTTCTTTGGTTTCCATTAAAGAGGGGGCGCGGTATCCGAAAACCACCCAGCTATCGCGTATATCCTTCCGGTCGACGATTTTCAGCCCCATGGGGCGAAAGGATTCCAGGGAGGGAGAAGGAATCTCCACCGGCACGATATCACCGAGCTGACAAGAAATAAAATCTCCGACTCGTTCTGGTTCAAACTGGCCCACCACGGCGATCACCTGGTTGTTCGGGACGTAAAACCGGTGGTACCAGGAAATGACATTTTTGGGGTTGAATGATTTCAGGCTTTTTTCTTCCCCAACGGTGGGCGAGCCATAAGGATGATTTCCATAGAAGCTTTTTTTAAAACGGAGCATGGCCGCTTTGAGGGGATCGTCGTCGAGTGAACGGAGGATGCTCAAGAGAAAATTTTGTTCTTTTTCGATTTCCTCGGGAAGGAAAGCCGGACTTTTCAGAACTTCGCAGAACAGGGAAAGAATTTGATCCCCGCTGGAAGCAGGTCCTTCGATGGCCAGTTTTCCTGTGAAATAACTTGACGAGGCATCGATGGTGGCACCCAGCATTTCCACATCTTTATTGAAGGTGATCGCGTCGCGTTTCTGCGTCCCTTTCAGAATGGTTTCCTGCAGGAGGGCAGAAATTCCCCTTTCCTGGGGGCTTTCAAAAATACTCCCCAGAGACAGGCACAGATTCACGGAAATGAGCGGACTGTCATTTCGGGGACAAAGAAGGAGAGTCAATCCATTCTTGAAAGTGGTTTTTTTTATGACGGGAGGGGCCATCTTCACGTTCTGTCCTCCGGTTGGATGGAAATGAATGTCGCGTGATCGAAATTGATGTAAGCGTGAAACGTGGAGATCAAATCGTCAATGGTCAGCCGTTCAAGGGAGAGGAGATATCGCCAGATGGTGTCAATGGTGTCGATGGTGTCAAAACGCCCCAGGAGTTCGGCTGTTCCCAAGGTGGTTTCAATGGAATGGTAAAATCCGCTGAGAAGAAGGTGTCGGGCACGAACCAGTTCTTCTTCTCGGGGGGGATGAGTCAGAAATCTCAGGCACTCTTCCCGGATGGTATCCTCTACTCGCTCTTTTTCTCCCTCGGTGTAGGTAAAGTTGATACTGAAAAGGCCCGCTTTTTTATAATAGGAATAGGTGCTGTGAATGGCGTCTACCAGTTTATCCTGTTCGCGAAGTCTCACATTCAGACGGGAACCGATGCCATCGCCCATCACCACTGAGAGGAGGCGGAGAGGGTAAAAATCATCTTCTTTCACTCCCGGACAAAAAAAGCCGATCGCTCCATAGAAACGGTGAATGTCCATTTTAGCCTCGATATATTTTCTTTCCGGTAACCGGAGGGAAGGGAAAGGGGAAGAAACCGATACGGCGGGTAGATCTTGCGGGAAGAAGATGCGCTCGGTTTCGGAGAAGATTTCCTCTTCTTTCACATCTCCACATACGGAAAGAGTGAGATTGCCAGGATGGAAGAAACCACGTTGATGCTGGAGCAAATGATCCCGATGGAAACGATCCACGCTTTCTTCTGTTCCCAAAATAGACATGCCATATGGTGTTCCGGCAAAAACATTTTCATAGAGGAGATGAACCAGTTTTTCTTCCGGATCATCATCATCGAGATGAATTTCCTGAAGGATGACCATTTTCTCTCTCTCGATCTCTGGGGGTTCGAAAAGTGGTCGAAGGAGAAGTTCCGCCTCTAACTTCAACCCCTCTTTCCAGTATTCTCGAGGGACCTGAATATAAAAATCAGTGGTATCGAGGGAAGTTCCGGCATTCATGGTGCCACCGATAGCCTGGATCTGACGGGACAGGAGCGCGCCTGGGAAATGAGTCGTTCCCTTAAATACCATGTGTTCATAAAAATGAGAGAGTCCACTGGTCTGGAGAGACTCATCCTTCACCCCCACTCCTGCCCAAAGGTTGAAGGCAACTAAGGGAGAAGCTTTTTGATGAAAGATGACTCGGAGTCCCCCGGGAAAAACTTTTTTGGTGTACGGGAAGGGAAACATGCGACCTCACAAAAAAACATGGCGGGCGTGTGCCCGCCATGTTGAATCACCATGAATAAAACACCTGGTCATTGATTTTCCAAAGGTGTCTCCGGCATTTCCGGCATTCCACCCGGCATTCCAGACATCCCTTTTATTCCCTGCATTCCCTGCATGATCATGGGGAGTACTTTCTCGATGATCTCTTTCCAGGGGGAAGAGGGTGTGGTGGCGGAAAGCAGGGTGACATTTTCACCTTGAATGATCAGGAAAGACACCGGTTCCAGGGTGATTCCTCCTCCCGTGCCTCCACCAGAGGGTTGGCCAGAGAGTTGACCGAGTCCGCCGCCTCCACCGAATCCCACATCTACCTTGATAACCGGGACGACTGTTACATTTCCCATGGTGATCGGAGACCCGATCAAGGTGTTCGGCTGTACCATGGCAGATATCTTGGACAGGACGACATCCATTAAGGTGACGATATCCGAGGGAGCCTTTTCTTCTGCCCAGGCGAGATTCCCCAGCATGCACATCATAACCATGATAATCCCCACCATGAATATTTTTTTCACTTATTTCCACCTCCACTTATTTTATTCAATGCTTCTTTGGCACGTTTGTTTTTCGGATCCAGCTCGAGGACTTTTTTGAAGCTTTCCTTGGCTTTCCCCTTATCTCCCTTTTTTAAATAGGCCTCCCCCAGACCGGAATATCCCTCCACCATCTGGGGGTTGGAAGCAACTGCTTTCGAAAAATCCTCCAAAGCAAGATCCATTCCTCCCAGAGGTGGGGGAATGACCATGCGGGCATAACCCCGGGCCACCAGGGCATAAGGGTTATCTGGATTGATTTCCAGGGCTTTCGCAAATTCCTGGAAGGCTTCCATTCCAAAACGGATCTTCTGATTCAGGTCATTACTGGTTTGAGCGAGTTCTCCCAGGGCCTGTCCCAGGAGGGCATGAGCATCGGAGAGGTCGGGATTGGTCTGGATGATACCCTCAAACGTTTTGCGGGCATCATCAAATTTCTTATTTTTGAGACTCTCTTTCCCTTTCTCCAGAAGTTCTTTGATCTTTTCGTCCGGAAGAGCCTTTTTCACCGGGGTTTGAACCGGAAGGTTCCGGA
>JAPLGF010000320.1 GCA_026390275.1 Candidatus Atribacteria bacterium | reverse complement strand
TTATAATAACTTGGTGACAGGCACCATCAAGTTTTCTTCTTCTGTCGACCTGGGAATCGTTCCGGAACAGGAACTCCGGGGTGGCATAGACCTTTTCTTTATCGTTATTCCCGCAGTGAAAGGAGGACCGGCGGAGATTGATCATGGCTTCTTTGAGTTCTTCTACGGTAAAGGATTTAAGACGTGCCCGGATTTGGCACTCTCGTTCCCGGGTAAACCTGAGCTTCCTTTCCATAATCCATCAAATTGCTGGTTATAGAAATCGAGGATGGTTGGAGCCTGGTTTTGGATTTGATCTTTTTTGAAATGATTTCTCTCCTCTTTTAAAACCGAAAGCGGTTCGGCGCCAGCCGAAAAGGTTTCCCCTCCCCCCTGGCATCCCCTTTCCTCTTCCTGTTCTTTTTCTTCTTCTATTTCTATTTCTCTTTCTTTTTGGAAGATAGGTGTAAGAACAGTGTAAGACGCCGCCTTAATAACTTGATAACTTGGTGCCAGGCACCATCAAGTTTTGGGCTGGCTCAAGGAAAAAACCCATCGTTTCGAGTTCGTCTACACCCCAAAACCCGGTTCATGGTTGAACCTCATCGAGGTCTTTTTCAACAAAATGACCCGGGCGTTTCTCCGGACCCTCCGGGTGGCTTCCAGGGAAGAGCTGAAACAACGTATTCTGCAATACCTCGACGAGGTTAATGCCTCCCCGGTGGTGTTTACCTGGACGTATAAACTGGATGAGATCACCGTTTAGTTATTGATATGTTATTAAAAGAACGATGTACTAGTTTGCAGGCGGTGGTTCGGTGCCTTTCTCGAATCGTTCATAGTACCCGAGCAATTTCCCGGCGGCGCCACGGACTCCTACGACCGTGATTCTCTCCTGATCCTTGTTCACATTCAGAAAGATGGCGGTTTCACCCGCCAAGAGTCGATCATGAATCCGTTTGATGTACTCCTTGGATCCCGGGTTGTGGCAATCGAACAGCGACTTCCCTATGAGGTCTGAGTATCCGCGTTTCTCATAGTAGCGAACCTTAGCCGCTTTGTTCAGATACCGGATAATGTGATCGTTATCGGCGAACACAATTGGGCTGTCGATGCTGTCGAGTATCGCCTCGTATGTTCTCAAATCCATCTTGTCTACCTCCCCGACATTCGGCTTCATCTTCTCGTGAAGATCAGCGATACGTTGTTGCCTTCATCGAAAAGCGTCAGCGTTGTTTGGTTCACCGTAAACCTACGCACCCGCCTTAGCAGTTCGAAGTACATTGATTCAGCGCGCATCGCATCATCCGAACCGCCCATCATGGTCGACTGCAATTCCCCGACCGAGAAATTGCCGCTCGCAGTGGTTGAATAGACCCCACCGTACGAATTAACAGCGGAAGTTCCGGATATCCGCGATTCGTCGAAATCGGCCGTGATGGTGAATCGTGATGGATCCAATGAACTTGCTGACCATGCGGACAATCTCCACTCGGTGCCCGCCAATACGGTTCCGTTATTTGTGCTGTTTCCATTGT
Organism: Candidatus Atribacteria bacterium; assembly: GCA_026390275.1. Classification (GTDB taxonomy): domain Bacteria; phylum Atribacterota; class Atribacteria; order Atribacterales; family Atribacteraceae; genus JAPLGF01. The sequence continues at coordinate 9,750 of JAPLGF010000320.1, read as the reverse complement.
TGCTCTCGCAGCCGGTCACGAGAACGATCAGTGCTGTACATATCGACATCAAAACACGTTTACGTTTCATCCCTTTTCTCCTTTCGTCAAACGACGCAGGTGCAGGCGCGCGGTAAAGCGTCGCCTGCACCTGCTGGTTCGGCTCCACATTCTTGCCGAGACGCGTCAATGCTGCGATTCGTTGGCAACGGATTCTGGGAACCATCGCCCAACACGTTTGCGCACGCTCTTCCCCGGCGAGACCCGTTCGATCAATTCCCGCGTTGCCCGAACCCAATGTTCACTCCCGTCCGGCGCTTGCCACCGAATTACGGGGACTCGCGTGACATGTGGCTTCCTCTCGAAACCTGACTCATCATACCGGATTGGATCACGATGCCCTCGTAGCACGATGTCAATTGCCCGGCTGCCTTATCTCTTTCCGAATGGTGAAGTCACGACGTTCCTCCCTTGTGAAATCCTTACCAATGAGGGCGCTGCTTGCACTACCGAAGTAGTTGATGCTGTCGGTCAGGTCCTGCCCGACATATATCTTGCCGTTCGCAACAAAACGAAACTTTACGGTGCCTGTCACCAGAAACTTATTACATCTTCCAGAAAGGTATCGATCCCCGGTGAGGTTGATACCGGAAGTTTGGCCTTCAGAATATTGACCATCCAGATTTTAAGAAGTTGAAAATGTTCCGGGGAAAGAGACCGCATCACCCCGATGAGTTTTCTGAGTTTCAGGGTCAGCTCCTGCCGGCTGGTTTTTCGGTCCAGGAAGAAGACGGCACCGATCAGGTTGGAATAGCAAGTCCTGGCTCCACCTTATATGTATCAAACTAAACTTTCCCATTCACCAAGAGGAATTGATCGGTGAAGAATTGTTTCTGTTTCAGCAATCAAAACTCGAAGTTGGGAAACCGAATATTCCTCATATGAAGGAATGGATAAGCGGTGGGTTTGATAAACCATGAACTGATGGCGAGTCCCAGAAAAAGGTCCAATGAACCCCAGTTTTTTCAATGCTCGTATAAAATCGCGTCGTTTACAGGGTGTCCAGCGGCTCAATAATCGGCTCTTGGTTGAGGTTAATGTCGTCAATAACTGGAAGAGGATGACCCAATTTCAGCCCGAGGACAATCCAGTCTTCCAGAGTGGATTGAAGTTCCTCTTGGCAAAGGGTCAGGGTCGAGCTAAAAGCTACTACCCCAGGGAAAAAGGGAATCCGACCACTATAGATTCCATCCTCTAATTTCTCATATTCGGCTCGATAGAGGGCACTTTCAATATAATGGCTTAAGATCAATTGAATAGGCACTTTTTTTACCTCATAAATATTATATCATCAGAAAAGATAGATCTCGAATTGAATCATCTAAAATATGAACTTAACGGTGCCTGGCGCTCAGTTATACCCGGAGGATACCGATTACGAGGGAACCAGGCGATTGGTGAAGATGAAACTGAGCCGGTAAACACCCCTTCCAGGGAAAAATGTGATAACTTGGTGCCAGGCACCCTAAACTCACGGAAAAAACGGTGAAGAAGGTGGTTGTGAAGTAGCGCTGAATGGTTCTTCTATGGGGGTGGGGATTGATTCATCCTGCATCCTGGGGGTCGATCTCATAATGACCGCAGCGGGGGTTACTGGCATAGGCCTTCCAGGTGATCCAGGAAGGAAGTGGGACTTTCCCCCAAAAATTACACCTCCTGGTAACCGGTTAAATCCAGAATACCAGGAGGTGTAATTCAGATCAATAACTTGATAACTTGGTGCCAGGCACCATCAAGTTTTTATGATGTCATTAATAAATCAAAACCAAATGAGGTGAATACCATGATATCCAATCTGGCCAAAACTCTGGAAGAAATGGAACAGAAAGCGGAAAAGAGAGGGATAGAAAAGGGAGAAATCAGAAAAGCGAAAATAATTGTTCGTCAGATGCTCCGCAAGGGAATGGATGAGGACCTCATCGCAGAACTCACCGGACTTTCCCGGGAAGAAGTGGAGAAGATGAAAGAAAAAAATGATTGAACAAATGGTGACTTTAACTTAATAACTGAGTGCCAGGCACCGGAAACCTTACCAGGAGCTCCAAATTGTGCTCCACCCACAGTTTAATAACTTGATAACTTGGTGACAGGCACCATCAAGTTTTTGGGTACGCGAGGCCGCTCATAAGGGGAATCATCCCCCACCCAGGTATATCGCTTCCAGGTGGTGAAGGGAAGCAGCGCTTCCTTCACCACCTGGGTACTGAGGAGGAACAAGAAAACATCGGTGACCGGGTCCTTTCCTTTTCAATAATTTCTGGTAGGATAGACAGGAAAAAACCCTTTAAAATCAAGGCTTTTCAGCATTTATTTTGGTGCGAAAGTTGAGACAGTAAGGAAACAACATACCACCAGGGGATGACTGACTACTGTTCGATGCGAATAACTTGTTTCAGCGCCGGATAGAGTCGTTTGAAGATTCCAAATTTGTCTTGATATTGGAGAACATTCGCTGGATTTGGCTCATACACCTTCTTCACCCGGACAATCGAATTGACCAGAGCAGAAAAGTCGGTGATTTTTTCCCTGGCTTTTCTTCCTAAGAGGGCTGCTCCCAAACAGGCTGCTTCCGAAATGTTGAGGGTTTCCACCGGAAGATCATAGACATCAGCTTTAATCTGGAGCCAGGTGGGGTTTTTTGCTCCTCCGCCAATAGCCCGGAGGGCTTCCAGCTGAACACCGGCGTTCCCTAAAAGTTCCAAATTGAATTTCATTTCGAAGCTAATACCTTCCAGCAAGGCTTTGATGATCTCTTTGGCCGTGGTTTCAACCTTCAAACCGACAATCATTCCACACGATTTGGTATCAAAATAGGGGGTGCCGGTGGTGGTGAAATGGGGAAGAACCAAGAGATTGGTGGGACCAGCTGGAAGTTCCTTCAAAATGAAATCATAAACATCTTTACCCTGCAATTGGGCCTGTTCTTTCTCTCGAGCAGCAAAGGTATCCCGATACCAGCGGAGAACAGCACCACCGGAAAAAGTGTAAACCAGGGTGATGTAGAGATTTTCCACCGAGTGATGATAACAGCACAGATTATTTTCTCGCATCAGGGGAGTGAGCAAGAGTTCTGGCATGACCGGGGCGATACACTCCACTGTTCCGGTGGCGTCCATCGCCAAGTGAGATCGAATCACCCCCGATCCCAGTGCTCCGGAAGGCTGATCGTGGGCACCTCCCGCGATCATGACTTTCTCCCTCCAACCCATTTTATGCTGGAAAGATGGTGAAACCAAACCGATTTCTTTTCCGGAAGGAACAGTATCGGCAAGTTTCTTCGGATCGATCCCGGCCAGGTCCAAGATATCTTTGGACCAGGCTGCTTTTTTGACATCGAACATCATGGTTCGGCCGGCCAGGGAGTAATTCATGGCGGGACCAACCCCCATCCGAAACATGATAAAATCTTCAAAACAGAGAAAAAACCGCGCCTTTTCAAAGACCTCCGGGAGATATTTCTTCCACCAGAGAATTTTATTTACCGTTCCAATCCCGGAAAGAGGCATTCCGGTGATTTGAAAAAACTGGGCTTCTCCCACTTTTTCTTTCCATAAAGGAACAAATTCCTCTCCTCTCTTATCAAAAGTAACCATACTCCGGGAGAGTGGTTTCCCCGACGAATCGACTGGGACCACCGCCTCTCCCTGGGCAGAGATCCCGATACTCACTGGTGGATCGGACTGGAGATCACCCGAGATATCCAGGAGGCATTCTTCCACCGATCGGAATACCTCTTCCGCATCCAGTTCCATCCATCCTTCCTGAGGCTGGTAGAGAGGATACTCGCGATACGCCTGGGCAATGACATGCCCCTTTTCATCAAATCCAATCACCTTGCATCCCGTTGTTCCAACGTCTATCCCTAAGGAGCTCAAGCTGTCTCACCTTCCCTCGACATGGAAAAATGTGAAATTGGAAAAGACCTTTCCGGCCTTCACATTTTCTTTTTAATGTACTCCATGGCTTCCATGGCATTCGCTTCTTTCTGAATGGCCTTGAGCTCGGCGATGTCGATTTTCTCCACCACCTGCATCATATATCGAATATTATCAATACTGAGCTTACAGACCCGGGAGGGATCTTCCCGGTAGGGGAAAATATCAAGTCCCAGCCATCCTTCATACCGGCTGCGATTCAGATAGTAGAGAAATTCGAGAGTTTCAAAGAAATGAACTGTTCCTACTGCCATGTCATCATCCCAGTCCCGGAAATTGTCATTGAGATGAAGACCGAAAAGTCTCCCGTATTTATCGAGGAGAGCAACAACATTCCCCGGGGATTCTTTGCAATTGAGCGAGTGTCCGAAATCAACGGTCACTCCGACATTGGGAAGACCAGAGGAATATGCCAGAAAGAGGGCCTCGCCAGCTGTCGAAATGGAGGAGTGGGTCCGAGGTTCCCTCAATTTATACTCCATGCTCAGTTTCACCCGGGGGTTTGATGATGCTATCTGATAAATGGCATCCACCAAAAGGCTCCACTGGGCTACATAATCGATTTCAAAAGGATAATCGAATCCATCCTGGCCTGGCCACAGGCTCATGACACATTCCCCCATACACTCGGCCATGTCCATCGCTCGTTTGGCGGTTTCGATGGCCCGTCCCCGAACCCCTTCCCTTTCGGAAATCATACTCCCTAAGGCAAAAACCGGATCACTAAACAAATCCACCTCACAGGAAGCCAGCTGCAATCCTCGTTGTTCCAGTGAGGATTTCATTTTTTCTGCCGTCTTCTCATTCAGGGGGTCGGGATAATGCATCATCACTCCTGACAAGTTCCCGGAGGCCGCGATCTGATCCAGAGTTTCTTCCAGACCATACCCCTTTTTATATCCCCGGGTACAAAAACGATCGGGACAGCTTCCGTACACCCAGATACCAACAGCAAACCCTTTACTTTTCATGAAAAGAACCCTCCTTTATATTTTGGAAATGATGTGGAAAAGATGTGGAATTGGTAAGGACCGTGAATCGTGAGTCGGGAAAGAATGTGGAATTGTGGAATTGTGGAACTGTGGAATTGGTAAGGACCGTGAATCGTGAATCGTGAGTCGTGAGTCGTGAATCGTAAAAGATGGGGAATTGGGAAAAACCGGGAGGAGTGAGAAGTGAATGGTGTAAAGACCGTGAATCGTGAGTCGTGAATCGTGAATCGGGTAAAAATGGGGAATTGGGGAATTGGGGAATTGGTAAGGACCGTGAATCGTGAGTCGTGAATCGTGAATCGTAAAAGATGGGGAATTGGTAAGGACCGGGAAGAGTGAATGGTGAATGATGAATGGTGAGTTGGGGAAATGGGGAGTTGTCATGGTTGTATCACTCTTCTTCTGGAGTCAGATCACTGATCATGGCATTGATCTCCCGTAAATTTCGATAGATCTTTTGATAAATCTGGTAGCGAGGTTCATACATTTTTTGAAAATCCGGTCGGGGAACGATGGTTTTTTGAAAGACCACCATGGCATCGATCGCTTCATCAACCGTGGCAAAGATCCCTTTTGCCATCCCGGCCAGCATGGCTGTTCCCAGGGCCACTGTTTCACCGGCGAGAGGGATCGTCAGAGGTTTCTGTAATATGTCTGCTTTGATCTGAAGCCATGGTTCCGAACGCGAACCTCCCCCAATTGCCCGTAGACTATGAATCGGGAGCCCAAAAGCTTCATAGAGATCCAGGCTGATCTTCATTTCATAGGTCAGGCTTTCCAATATGGCTCGCACTGATTCCCCCTTAGAGGTGGCAAGGGTCAGACCAATAAAAGCTCCCCGTGATTTTTCATCCAGGTAAGGAGTCCCTGATCCCGAAAAATGGGGAAGGACAAAGATGGACGCTGGTTTGTCCGGCATTTTCTCCAGCAGGAGATCATAGATGTTTTTCCCGGAAAGTTGCGATTGTTGTTTTTCCTCAAATCCGAATTCATCACGAAACCACCGGAGAACCGCTGCCCCAGAAGCAATATAGGCTAAGGTGAGGTAGGAATCCTGTTCCACATGAGGGGAACAGCAGAAACTATTTTCCATCATTCCTCGAGTGAGAAAGGGTTTTTCTCCCAGGTTGAGGGCCACGCATTCTGATGTCCCGATACCATACATGGCTTCTCCGGGTTTTTTGACTCCGCAGCCCAGAACACCGCATGGTTGGTCGTGACCACCGGTGGCTACTGATAAACGACTGGGAAGGCCAGTCTCCCGGGATACCGATTCCTTAATCTCTCCAGCAACCACACCCGAAGGGGAAACCCGGGATAACCGGTCGATTTCCACTCCCGCATAACCGGTAATGAGCGGAGACCATTCTTTCCGAATGACGTCAAAGAGCATGGTACGTGAAGCCAGGGAATAATCGATCACCGGGTCTTCCCCCGTCAAGCGATGAATGATGAAATCCTCCACACAACAGAACTTCCAGGTCTTTTCAAAGACCTCCGGGCAATGTTCCTTCAACCAAAGAATCTTATTCACGGTGTACATCCCATGGAGTGGCATACCGGTGATCTGGAAGAAAGTCAGCGGATCCGCCTTCTCTTTCCAGAAATTGATATAGGGGTGTGCCCGGGTATCAAAGTTGGCAATAGCGTTCCATAGAGCACGTCCATTTTTATCTATGGGAATCAAAGTTTCCCCGTGAGACGTAACCGCCATCACTTCTATGGCTTCACTCGATTTCTGAACCACTTCCTGCAATGATACCAGAACACTCTGCCAGATATTTTCCGGATTCATTTCCAGCCAGCCTGGCTGGGGGGTAATGAACGGATATTCCCGGTATGATTGGGCAATAATGGTCCCATCATTCCGGAAAACCATCACCTTACATCCGCTGGTACCGACATCTAAACCGGCCAGTGCCAATACTATCCTCCTCCGTTCTCCTCTACCAAAGGTGATTACATCAATATTCTGTTGCTTTTTATTGTACTACCCCGAAAATAATGTTGAGATGGGGAGTTGGAAAAAAAGCTCCCGACCGATGACCCCTCTCCCCTGCTATCCATTCCTTCCCCTAGGTTCTCTTCGCTACTAAACCGGGAAGGGGTTGGAAAAAGCGCATCTGGAATATTCCAAACATCCCGGCCACCATCAGAATAACCAGGAAGAAAATGAAACGTAATCCCAGATAATCGGAAAAGATCCCGAAAACCCAGGGGAAGAGGAGCGCTCCTATTCCGCCACAAGCCGTTACCAGACCAATGGCAGTTGCCTGCATTTCATCAATATTCTGAGCAACTAGAGCCATTATCAATGGCCAGATCCCGGAAAAACCGAAACCGATTCCCATGAATGCCACCAATGCCAATGGAACCGTGCTGGTGAATAAGAGCAGGAGAAAAAAACAAAAACTCAGGACCGTCGAAAACCGTAAAAGACTCCCATACGGAAAATGATGCGATAAATAGGCAAAAACCAGACGCCCAATCGTAACCATCCCCCAAAAGCCGGTCATGGCGAGACCACCTAAATAGATATTCCCCCTCAACTCCCGCACGATATAGGTACTCATCCAGGAGGAACCAGCGATTTCTGCCCCCACGTAGAGAAACATGGCTAAGAAGTTGATGAGAAGAAAGCATTTCCAGTGCTGGAAAAGCTTCAGGACCCCACCTTTTTGGATCCCCTTCCGGTCATGGGCAAAAAGGGTTTTTTCCGTGAGCAAGAGAAAAAGGATGAAAAGCGAAACGATACCGGGAATGATATACATGATTCTCCAGGTGATCCCTTTCTCTAAGATAAAACCCGCCAAGAAGGGTCCGGTGGCGGCACCAATTCCAAAAAAAAGCTGGCTCATGTTGAGGGCAAATCCTTCTTTTCCGGAAAAGACGTTTGATATGAGAATGGTGAGGGGCGCTTCACAGAATCCACCTCCCAGACCCATGATGAGCATTCCGAACTCTATGGTAAGAAAAGAATCAGCGGTGCTAATAATAAAAAATCCAGCAGCGAGGAAAATCTGGCTGAGGACGAGAACCGGTTTTTTCCCAAAGTGATCACAAAGAAAACCACTCAGAAAAGTGACGATAACATACGAGATATAGTAAAGAAAAATAAGTCGCCCTGCCTGACTGGCTGAAATCTGAAAAAGATCCATCCAATGTGGCAACACTGCCCCGGTTACCACCATGGAAATAGCCAGAAAGAAAAAGGCCAGAACGGTCATTCCATAGAATCGGAAAATGGTCCCCTTATTCATTGATTCTCTGCTCACCTTAAGAGGGCTTTGACTGCCTTGACTACATCTGGTGGCTGAGGAATGGAGTTGTCTTCCAGGTAACGGCTGCAGGGAACAGGAGCATCCGCGGCCCCTAAACGTACAATCGGGGCATCAAGGTAGTCAAAACCTTCTTCCAAGATTCTCATCCCAATTTCCGCTCCCGGTCCCCCGGTCTTACAGGCTTCGGAAACAATCACCACGTGGTTGGTCTTTTTCACGGAAGTAAGAAAAGTGTCCAGGTCCAGAGGAGAGAGGGTCCGGGGATCGATCACTTCGGCATCAATGCCCTCCTTTGCCAGGATTTCGGCGGCTTCCAGTGCCACCAAAAGCATCCGGGAATAGGCAATGATCGTGACATCCGACCCTTTCCGCTTCACATCGGCCACTCCGATGGGAACGATATAGTCGCCTTCCGGAAGAGGACCCTTCGTGTTATAGAGCATCTTATGTTCAATAAACATGATGGGGTTATCTTCCCGGATGGCAGCCTTGAGCAACCCCTTAGCATCAAAGGGAGTGGACGGCATGACCACTTTCAATCCGGGAACATGCATAAACCAGGCTTCCATGCTCTGGGCGTGGTGCGCTCCGGAAGACCGGCCGCAGCCACCTTCGGTTCGGATCACCATGGGAACACGCGCTTTCCCACCGAACATGTAGCGGATTTTCGCTCCCTGGTTATAGATCTGATCCATAGCCAGACCAGTAAAATCAACATACATCAGTTCCCCCACCGGCCGGAGGCCGGTAATGGCCGCTCCCACACAACAACCAATGATGGCAGCTTCGGAAATGGGAGTGTTCCGAACTCTCTCGTTTCCGAAATCCTTCCACAAGTCCCGGGATACCCCATAGGCTCCTCCATAAAGACCAATATCCTCACCGATCAACACCACGTTGGGATCCCGGGTCAACTCTTCCCCCAAAGCTTCATTCAGGGCATCACGGTAGGTCACGACCTTCATCGATGCCGGGGTACCCATTTCAGTAATGGAAGAAACGACCCTGGTTCCCTTTTTCCGCTCAATTTCAGCAAAGTCCTCCTCCACATAGACATCCTTCGTGATTTCTTCCAGGGGAGGGTACGGGCTCTCTTCAGCAAATTTCACGGCTTCTTCGACTTCTTTTTCGACCTCTCCGTCGATTTTCCCCATCTCGCTCTCCAGGGCAATGGTATTCTCTAAGAGCCACTGGCGGAAACGTTTAATGGCATCCCGATCTCTCCATTGTTTTTCTTCTTCTTTCGTTCGGTAGGCCCGGGGATCATTTTTGGAGTGACCGAGGTAACGGTAGGTCTTGCATTCAATCAGGGTAGGCCCTTCTCCCCGACGGGCCCTTTCTGCTGCCTTTTCGACCGCTTCCTTGACCGCCAAAACATCCATTCCGTCTACCACAATCCCGGGCATCCCATAGGCTTCGCCCCGTTCGGCAATGTCCTGGATCGGAAAGGCTTCTCTCACCGGGGTGGACATGGCATAGAGGTTGTTCTCGCATACATAGACG
>JAPLGF010000117.1 GCA_026390275.1 Candidatus Atribacteria bacterium | reverse complement strand
ATTTCATGACCGGTGATTTGGGGAAATTTCACCCGGGGATTTCCCGAATGCATGATCCGTAAATCAGATCCACAAACTGCACAGGACTTCACCCGGACGAGGACTTCACCGGGACCCACTGTATAATCAGGAATCTCTTTCACCACCAACCGGTCCAGGGCTTCCAGGACAGCTGCTTTCATACCTCCACCTCCTATTATTTCCACCACGATAATGATGTTGAGCTGTTTCTCTTAACATCTTACGCCGGAGTTTACCAAAAAAAAACCAGAGGGTCACCCCTCTGGCCGGGACAAATCCTCAAAACCAGCCTTATAGTGTAAGGTCCATAAAAGTAAAGTGAAAAGACCACCCCGTCATAACCGGGCCTGGTTATCTTTTCACTTTTTGGGTGTTTGAATAACCCCGGCAATACCCCAATTGGAACGAGGAACGTCGTGGAGCACAACCTGTACCGCTTCCGAGGGGACGGTGAGTGCTTTGATGCATCCTTCCGTAAGGAGCTGGACAAGCTGCTCTTTTTGTTCGGGAGTCCGTCCTTCAAACATTTCCACAATGATCACTGGCATTTATTTCCTCACGCTTTCTGGAACCGTCCGGTAACGGAGGTCCCTTTTACCAGAGTGTCAGAAACCGGACAACATTTCTCCACTTCTTCGTTCAAGAGTTGGATTTGCTCACCGGTCAGATTTCCCTTCACCGAAACGATATTAAAAGGTGAATTGACCTCACTGATGGAGCTCGATCATTTCACCGGTTTCCATAAAATAGATCCGTTCCGTGATGTTGGTGATGTGATCGCCGATCCGTTCCAGATATCGGGCAATCATCAGAATCCAGATAGCCTGACGGGTGACGGTGGGATCCTTCTCAATACTCGTGACGACTTCTTCATGAATGGACCGGTAGAGAGCATCCACCTGATCATCATTTTCTACCACTTTTTGAACCACATCCAAATCTTTCTGAATAAAGGTAGCAGAGGTTTCGTCCAACATCTTAATAACCATATCTGCCATTTTTGGAATATCAATAAGAGGTTTGAAGAGAGGTTTATCTGCCAAACGAATACTGAATTTGGCAATATCGATGGAGTAGTCTCCGATTCGTTCTACGTCGGTGATGATCTTCAAGATGGCGGCAATAACCCGGAGGTCCTTCGCCACCGGCTGCTGAAGGGCTATCATCCGAAGACATTTCTCTTCAATCTGAAAATTGTAACGATCGACCGTATCATCCATGGGGATGACTTCTTTGGCTTTGCCCACATTTCTTTCTTTAAGAGATTCGATCGCCATCTGAAGCNNGATCGCCATCTGAAGCATCTTTTCAGCTGCCTGCGTCATACTGACAAGATCTTCCTGTATTTCTCTCAGCTGCCTGGTAAAATGTCCCCGGATTATCTCCATGGATCCTCCCTCCTGAAAGCTGAATTCCTGACTGGTTCAAAAAGGGTTCGGAATCTTAAAAGAAAATGAAAAAACGGGATTGTCACGTCGCATAATACGCTCCTCGCAATGACAAAAAAAAGAAAGGACCCCTTGTACGGTGGTATTTTCATCCCTTGATGGTGCCAGGGACCGGTGTGATTGTCTGATTAAAAAATGATAAACTTTTTCCCAATTCTTTTCAATGGCATAAGAGAATTCCCTCCCCTACCCCGAAAATAGTGTTGAGACGTTAAGTCATTGAGTTGGAAAAGACGTTCATCATATCCCTTAAAATGACCATCTTAAAGGAATATCTCTCTTTAGCCAATGGGGGGATTCGATGATCCCCATAACCAGGTCAAATTCCCCTGATAGTATTTGAAACTGGTATGGTTGTCTTTTCGGAATTAGAGCGTGATGATATCGGCCTTTTTTTGGGGGAGATTGCACAGAGCGACAGTTGCTTTCCCGGTGAGAAGCCCGCAGGTTTCACCGGGATTGATGAGGAAACGTCCCTCTTTCTCTTTGATCATGGCTTCATGCGTATGTCCATAGATAACGCAACAATACCGTCCGGATTGAAAAGCGAGATCTGCCGGCAGGTAGAGATGTGATACCCAGATGGTGTACCCGGATATTTCGATTTCTTGATAAGACGAATGAATGATACCGTTTGACCTCTGGTAAATTCCCAGGATTTCACCATCGTTGTTCCCCAATACTCCCGCCCAGGGGATATCTTGATTGACCAGTAATGCCACGGTAAAGGGTGCGACATAATCCCCCCCATGGATGATATAATTCACCTCTTGCTCAGCAAAAAAAGCCAGGGCCTTTTTCACATTACCCATGGCATCATGACTATCGGACAAAATCCCCAATTTCATCGCATATCCTCCACCAAGATCATTTATCCTTCACTTTTTCAATCAATCCTACAATTCCACATCATTTAAGAGGGTTAGAATTGTTCCCAGTGTATCAACTCCGGGAGAGCTCTTTTCCCGATCGGGGTGGATGGTTGCTCCACCGGATAGCCAAGGGGAATGAGACTCACCAAGGTATAATCAACTGGCACCGAAAGAGTATCCCGTACCAAATCCACATATGGTTTCTTATCTCCGGCAACCCAGCAGGACCCCAGTCCTATCGCCCAGGCCGCCAAGAGAATATTTTCGGTCGCAGCACTCCCGTCTTCCAGGAAATACTTGCTCTTCCGACAAAAAACGGCGATGAGCACCGGAGCCTCTTTGATGAATTTTCCATGATCTGTAAGATCTGCTACTGCTTTTTTCCGTTCTGGTTCTGTGACCACGATGAATTCCCAGGGTTGGATATTGACCGCCGAAGGAGCCAATCGGGCACAGTCGATAATTTCCTCAATCATTTCCCGGGGAACCGGATCCGCCTTAAACCGTCTGACGGAACGCCTGGTTTTCAGAATATCAAAAATATCCATGGTTTCACTCGCCCCCTTTTTTTTTCTTCTACCGTTTATAGCCAATTTTTTGTAATAATGCTTTTCGGTCCCCCATGTCACTCTCATTTTCCATTCCTTTCACCCGGTATCCATCGATGACACCCAGAATCCCATTTCCCTGGTCAGTGGTAGCCATCACCACCTGGCAGGGATTCGCAGTCGCACAGAATATACAACACACCTCCGGTACCATTTTGATTGCGTTGAGTACGTTGATGGGAAAACCATCCTTCAAAAAGATGATGAAACTGTGACCACAGGATAAGCGCTGGGCGTTGGTTTTGGCCAGGTTGATCAACTCCTCGTTATTCCCGTCAAATCGTACCAGGCATGGCCCGGATGCTTCGCAGAAAGCAACTCCGAATTTGATACCCGGTGAAGAAATAACCATGGCCTCATACAGATCTTCCACACTTTTGATGAAGTGCGTTTGGCCAAGAATAAAATTGTACTCGTGCGGATTTTCTATCGACATGATTTGAATATCCATTTCACTCATCTCCCCCATTTCCGATGAAAAAATTTCCATACTTCATAGGCACCAAAGGGAATGATCGCATATCCCAGTACCACTCCCCATTCCGAGAGAGAAAGTAAGGTGTTTCCGAAGATCGTCCGAAGAGGCGGAATGAACACAGTGGCGAAAATCACCCCCGCCGAGAGCAAACAAGCTTCGATGAGGTAGAGGTTAGTTTTCGGGTTGATCTGCCAAAAATTCCGTTTCTCCGACCGGAAACTATAGGCCCGTAAAAGCTCATCCACCGCTAAGGTCACAAACGCCATGGTGCAAGCGGTTTCCCGGCCTCCCATCCGAATACCGGTGATGAAACAGAGAACCACGGCAACGGTGATGAAAGCAGCATTAAACAGGATGACCCTCATTGAATAAGGATTGATGATCCCTTCTTTCGGATTTCGTGGCCGGCGAGACATGATATCTGGTTCCGGACTATCCATCCCTAAGGCTAAAGCAGGAAGTCCATCAGTCACTAAGTTGATAAGCAGGATCTGAACCGGGAGGAGTGGCCGGTGGAGACCGATCAGAATGGGAATGAAGATGACAAAGATCTCACCCAGGTTACAGGCCAGGAGGTAGACGACGAATTTACGGATGTTATCGAAAATCACCCGTCCTTCTTCGATCGCTTTCACAATGGTGGCGAAATTGTCATCCATCAGGACCACATCCGCCACTTCTTTGGCCACATCAGTTCCGGTGATGCCCATGGCCACTCCAATATCGGCCCGTTTGAGAGCCGGTGCATCGTTCACCCCATCACCGGTCATTGCCACAACTTCATGACACTCCTGAAGTGCTTCAACAATATCCAGTTTTTGTTCCGGCCAGACCCGGGCAAAAACCCGCAGGTGTTTAATGCGCTCTTTGAGCATTCCGGGTGGGAACTTCTCCATTTCCTGGCCAGTAATCGCCTGATCTCCTGGTTCCATGAGTCCCAGATCCAAAGCAATGGTCTGGGCGGTGAGAAGGTTATCCCCGGTAATCATGATGGTTTCAATTCCGGCACCCTTTGCCTCCAAAAGAGCCACCCGCACTTCTGGCCGGGGAGGATCGATCATCCCCACCAAACCGCAAAAAACCAGGTTTTGTTCATCGTTTTCGTTGATTTTCCGGTGTTGGGGAAAGTCTTTATAGGCAAAAGCAAGTGTCCGGAGTGCCCGATTCGCCATTCGTTCCAATTGATTCAACACGTTCTTTTTGTCCTCTTCACTAAAGGGAATGATCGTTCCGTCCTTTTCTACAAAGGAACATCTCCCGATAAGGACATCCGGTGCTCCTTTAACCATAAGCTGCCGGAGACCTTCGAAATCATGAAGAGTGGACATGAGTTTCCGGCGGGAATCGAAAGGAACTTCATCCAGACGCAGATAGCGCTCCCGGATGCTTTCTACCTGGATCCCACCCTTTTCAGCATAATCCACCAGAGCCAGTTCGGTGGGATCTCCAAAGCGTTTTTCTTCCGAGGTACTCCGGTCAATCAAGCTATCATTACACAGAGTAGAAACAAAAAATAGCGAGCTGGATGGTCGTATAGCAGGGGTTTGTGTAGCTTCGTGGAATTGATAAAACTCCTGAACGGTCATCTGATTTTGGGTCAGAGTCCCGGTCTTATCGGTACAGATAAAAGTGGCACTCCCCAAGGTTTCCACCGCTGGAAGTTTCCTGACAATGGCGTGATGCTGGCTCATCCGGTATACCCCCAGCGCCAGCACGATCGTGACGATGGCCGGGAGTCCTTCCGGAATGGCGGCGACCGCTAAACTGACGGCGGTCATAAACATATCAAAGGGGTTCTCGCCCCGGAGAAGCCCGACAAAAAAAACCACCCCGCAGATGACCAGGATGAGCCAGCCCAAGAGCTTTCCCAAGCCGGCCAGCCGTTTCTGGAGGGGGGTCTCCACTTCTTCTTCCTTCTCCAGGAGCTGGGCGATTTTTCCGATTTCCCGACTGAGACCGGTTGCCGTCACCACCCCCTTCCCGCGTCCATACGTCACCAGGGTTCCCGAATAGGCCATGTTCAACCGTTCGGCGAGGGATATATCGCCGACCAAGAAACCGGACGACTTTTCC
Organism: Candidatus Atribacteria bacterium; assembly: GCA_026390275.1. GTDB lineage: Bacteria > Atribacterota > Atribacteria > Atribacterales > Atribacteraceae > JAPLGF01. Next base: position 4,659 of record JAPLGF010000117.1, on the reverse strand, counting down.
ACCGGTGCTGATTCTCCAGTGAGACTCGCTTCATCCACCCGCAAGTTATGGGTTTCGATGATCCGGATATCAGCAGGAATATAGTCTCCCTCGCGTAACAGAACCACATCTCCGGGTACCAGTTCTTCCGAGGAGATGAGCTCAATGGAATGGTTCCGGATGACCTCACATTCTGGAACGGACATTTTTTTAAGGGCTTCTAACGCCTGGGTAGCCCGCCGTTCTTGGATCACACCCAAAAAAGCATTCAGGATCAAGATAGCCCCAATCACCAGGGCATCGGTAGTCTCCCCTAAAAAGATGGAGATCAAGACCGCCGCGATCAAGATGAGAACCAGAAAGTCCCGGAACTGGTCAATGAACATTCCCAGGATTGTTTTCTTCTTCTCCTGGGGAAGAACATTTCGGCCGACTTGAACCAGACGCTGAGCAGCCTCCTCCCGGGATAGGCCGGTGGCGGGATCAGTTTTCAATGTCGCGATGGTCTGTTCTTCGCTGAGGTGATGCCAGTTTATTCCCTCTTGAGCCACGGTAATACCTCCTCTAAAAGTCCCCCAACTTTCTTCATGAATGATTTCTTTTCTTCCAGTGGTTCTTGTTTTCCCAGGATTTCTTTGATAAAACCGTCCATGGCTGGTTCGAAACCGATATCATACCCTTCTTTTTGACCCCGGTACCACTTATAGTCCAGGATGTAACAAAAAATGTCTCCCAGTGTCTTCCCCTGGTACACATCCTCCAGTCCCCTTTCCACAATGGCTTGTACCGCCGGGGTGAAGACCGATAAAAACCAGTTCAATGCCGCTTCCTTGATCTGTGCCTCGCGACCCAAGAAGAGTTCCATCCGCTTGGCATAATCTTGAATGTAGTTGAAAAAGGTATCATAATGGCGCGGTTCACTGACGTCGATTCCCTGCAAGCCGGTGACTTCTTCGAATTCCGCCCGCTTCTTCTTGAGCGTCCGGCTCTCCCGCCGGTCACTGGGAAAAAATTCAATGACTTCGGCATCGATGAATTCGGTCCCCAATTCCCGGGAGACCGCGACCCGGTGATTCCCATCCAGGACGTAATACTCATCGCCTGTCTGATAAACGATGATGGGTGGTAGGATTTCTCCTTTTTCCATTACCTTCCGAATGCGGTAATACCGGGCATCCGGTTGCCGGAGCTTGAAACCGGGAAGAAGATCCTGTACCCGCCCCACACTTCCCACGATTTTGTTAACTGGAATAGGATGAATCCCCCGGTACGCCCGATTGGTCAGATTCATTTTTTTGGAAACGTCACCAAAGGACTTAATGGATTGACGGTCTTTTGCCATGGAAAAATTTTACCCCGAAAATAAGTCTACCCCTCAATTTAGTCCGGTGAAAGAAACGATTCGCTGGGAAAAAGGTTCCCCAATCTCAAGACATTGATGATGGTATTCATTTGATTGAAAAAAATGATACACCCCAAAAAAAGCAGGAGTATTCCGCTGATGATTTCGATGAGGCGTCCCCGTTTCTGGATGCTTCGAAAGAGGCTCATCATATATCCCCATCCCATCCCCAACAGGAGAAATGGGAGCGCCAGCCCCAGGGCGTAGAGAAGAAGAAAAAACGCTCCCTGTACCATATTACCAAAAGTTGAGACATAGAGAAGAATGGATCCCAGAATCGGACCAATACAGGGGGTCCATCCCAATCCAAAGGTGATTCCCAGAAAAAAGCTTCGCAATTCGGCCCAGGTCTGACGGGGATGGATCCTTTTTTCTGCATACATCCATCGGATCTTCAATATCCCCAAAATCTGCAAACCGAATACCATGATGACCAGACCGGAAATTCGGTTAAACCACATTTTGTAACGCAACAGGAATGTGCCCAGGAATGAAGCCCCAACCCCAATCAATACAAAAACACCGGTAAATCCCAGGACGAAAAGGAAAGTATGGATGAATACTTTTTTTCTTTCCTCTTCCATTGCTTCCACACCACTGATATAGCTCACGTAAGCAGGCGCAATCGCCAGAACGCAAGGGGATAAAAAAGAGAGGAGACCGGCAAGAAAACAAAGCAGTCCATTCAACTGGGTATTCATTTCATTGTCTCCAATTCTTAGATTTTGTGTTGCAACATCACTTCATTGACTATTTCTCCTCCATCATTCACTACCCCAAAAATACCGTGAGTCGTGAGTCGTGAGTCGTGAATAGTTAAGGATTTGTAAAGTTGTTGAGTCGGAAAAAGGCACCCTCCCCGGTGTCAGAAACTGACATGATGGTCTATTCACTATTCATGGCTTTTTCCGGGTACCGAACCGTAACATTATAACAGAGCATCGTTCTATTGTTAGAATATCTCTTTTTCTCTTCCCACATTCCATTCATTCTATGTTATAACATATCTGATAACTCCTGATAGAAAGGTGATGAAAATTGTACTGGGAAAAGGATATTGAAACCATCAACCGGGATGATTTGAAGAAACTGCAGTCCGAACGAATTAAAAAAACCATGGTACAAGCCAAAAAAACTTCCTATTATCGAGACCTTTTTCAAGAACAGCACATCGACCCTGACACCATTCAAACTCCGGAAGACCTGCGGATGATTCCTCCCACCACCAAAGAAAACCTCCGGAGCGGTTTCCCGTTCGGTTTTTTAGCCACCTCGCTCGATGAAGTGGTCCGTCTTCATTCTTCCTCGGGAACCACGGGAACACCCACCGTTATTTACCACACTGCCGAAGACCTGGTAAACTGGACGAATCTTCTGGCTCGTTCGCTCTATATGGTGGGAATGCGAAAGAGCGATACCTTCCAGAATATGATGAGCTACGGTCTCTTCACCGGCGGGCTGGGGATGCATTACGGGGGGGAAAAAATCGGTGCCCTGGTCATTCCAATTGGGGCGGGGAACAGCAAGCGACAGATCTGGTTCCTCAAGAATTTTAAAACGACGGTGATCCACATCATCCCGAGCTATGCCCTCCTCCTCTCCAACCTGATCAAAAACGAAGATCTGGATCCAAAAAAAGATCTGAACCTCCGGATTATCCTCCTCGGTGCTGAACCACACAGCGAAGAGACGCGAAAACGAGTGGAAGAACTCTATGGAGCGAAGGCGTTCAACTCCTATGGGTTATCGGAAATGAATGGGCCGGGAGTGGCGTTCGAATGCCCGTTCCAAAATGGAAGTCATCTCTGGGAAGACGCCTATGTATTGGAGATCCTGAATCCCAAGACCATGGAACCTTGTGCCCCGGGAGAACTGGGGGAAATTGTTCTGACCAGCATCGACCGGAAAGCCACCCCAATCATCCGGTACCAGACAAAAGATCTCGCTTACCTCATCGACGGTCCCTGTCCCTGCGGACGGACTCATTCCCGCATCTCCCGCATCCAGGGGCGCACTGATGACATGTTCATTTATCATGGTGTCAACATCTTCCCCATCCAGGTGGAAAAAGTACTGATGAACAACCCGGAAGTGGGCTCCAACTACCGGATCGTCCTGGAGCGGCAGGATTACCGGGATACCATGAAGGTGGAAGTAGAAATCAAGTCGGAACTCTTTTTTGGAGAACTCCAGAAATTGGAACGGTTACGGGAACGAATCCAGGCAGAGCTCCGTTCAGAAACCCTGGTGACACCAGAAGTGGCGTTGTTGGAACCAGAAACCCTTCCCACTTCGGAAGGGAAAGCCCAGAGAGTATTCGACAATCGGCAACTCTAAAAGGGGTGAGACAACATGGCCCATCAAATTTCAGTCTTTGCGGAAAACAAACCCGGGCGGATTGAAAAGATTACCCGCCTGTTCTGGAAGGAAAAGGTTAATATTCGAGCCATCACCATCTCCAGCGCCAACGGTTTTGGGGTGATCAAGGTCCTGGTGGATCAACCGCAAAAAGCATTTGATGCCCTGCGGGCGGAAGGACTCCCAGTTTATCAGCAGGAAGTCATCGCCATTTCCATGGACGACCAACCGGGAGAGCTCTATAAGGTGGCGCGGGTTCTTTCGGAAAATAATATAAACATTGAAGATTCCTATGGTTTTGTGGTGAAAAACAGAGAAAAAGCCGTTCTGGTTCTCCAGGTGGAAAGCCAGCCCCAGACCCAGAGTATCCTGGAAAAAAACGGATTCCAACTCCTCACCGACGAGGAAATATATCAGTATTGAGAGGAGATTCGATACTAATCACTTTCCGCTCACTCGAGAATCATTTACCCGGAAAACTTTGTTGATTTGTTGATGGGGAAAGACCCTTCTCACCTCTCTCCTTCTCCCCGTTTAGTTGAGGGAGACAGAGGAGAGGTGAGGGAAGTATTTTTAGAGGGGCGGTATTTTACTGATCATTGGTTACTGATCGCTGTTTATTGGTGCGGCTATCTATTCCGGAAGAGGAAGAAACTTCCCCATCACCTCATCAAAACGTTTCCGAAGCCTGGCTGCCTGCTGATCGTAATTCTCTTTGTCGGCCCACAGGTTTCGAGGGGTCAACACTTCGGTGGGAACATTGGTTACCTTTTCCGGAATGAGAAGCTGGAATACCGGGTCCTCATGAAATCCGGATGATTCGATGGAGCCATCAATGGCCGCTCGCACCATCGCCCGGGTATAATCGATATCGATCCGCTTCCCCACTCCATATGGCCCACCGACCCAACCGGTGTTCA
>JAPLGF010000306.1:3881-20259 GCA_026390275.1 Candidatus Atribacteria bacterium | reverse complement strand
TGTGGAAATGGGGAATTGGGGAGTTGTTGAGGTCCGAACTTGACTTCCCTTTCGGTGAGCGCTTATATAATCATATTAACACGGGTCAAGGGTTTTCGTGCGATCACCAGGAGGTGCGAAATGAAAAGGGGAAAAAGAGGGTCCTTTGTCATTCTGTTGATTTTCGCGGGCATGGTAGGGATGGTATTTCTAAATTTTTCGGTGCAAGCTGCAGAAAACATCCTGAAAATCGGTACTCCCAACCTGGTCAGCAGTGCCAATCTGGTTTTTGATGACAATCTCCCAGTCTTTGCGCATCTTTCCAATCCACCTTTGACCAGGATGAATACCGAGGGAGAAATTGTCGGACAGACTGCCAGCTCTTTTGCCGCTTCTCCCGATAACACCATCTGGACCTTTTACCTTGATGATAATCTTTACTGGAGTGACGGAACGAAAGTGACCCCGGAAGATGTCAAATTCACCATCCAGTTTATGGCTCAAAATGTTCCCTGGGCAGGCTGGCTGAAAAGTGAGCTGAAGGATGTTTCTATATCCGGAACGAACGCCGTGGTTCTCACCTTCAATAAACCATTTACCCGGATCGACCGGGATCTGGCCAGTTACAATATCCTGCCCAAACATCTTTGGGAGAAAATTGGAAAACCGCAGGATTATACCAACACTGGTGAAAATGTTGGCTGTGGACCCTTTTATATTCAAAAAGTGGATTTGGATGCCGGCGTGATTGTTTTTAACCGGAATCCTTTCTGGAAAGGGAAAGCACCCTGGCTTGACCGGATTGAACTCCATCTGTACAACAATAGCGATGTCCTTTCCCTGGCACTGGAAAAAGGAGAAGTGGATACCTATTATAAATATGCCTCTTCCTACCCGTATCCCAACATTGAGCGACTCAAGCAAACCGGGCGGTTTGATTTTGTCGAGAAACTCAACGTCGGGCTCTATTTCCTGGGTTTAAATCTCCAGCGAGCTCCCCTGTCCGATCTTCACTTCCGGAATGCCATTGCCTATGCCATCAATTATGAAGAACTCATCAAGCTTGATGCCCTGGGTTATGCCCGGGTTCCAAACCGGGGCTTCGTACCGGAAAGTATGGAAAATTTCAAAGAAACCGAGAAATTGTCCTATAACGTGGATAAGGCAAAGAAAATGCTGGATGAAGCCGGGTACCAGGATAGTACGGGAAATGGTCTCCGGGAAGGAGGGGATGGGAAAGACCTGCAACTGATGCTTTTAGCGGAACCGGATTATGCCCGCCGGGCGGAACTGGTGAAAGAATACTTAGGGGCGGTGGGGATCGGGGTTGATATCAAGACGGTTGATGAAAGCACCTGGATTGCCTTGAAGGATAACTATGACTATGACCTGACGGTGACCAGGACGTCGCCCTGGGGGATGATGGTTTATGCCAGCTGGGGAACGGCATATTTTGATTTCAGACGTACGGGAGAAGGAGTTTTGCATATCGTGGATGATCCCCCATTCTTAGCGATGGTTGATGGTCTTCTCTCCACCACCGACAAAGATGCTCTGAAAAAACTGGCCTATGCCGTTCAGGATTATTTAGCCTTGAACCTTCCGGTCATTCCCCTGTACTGGAACGTTATCGTCACCCCTTTCAGCAAAGAATTTACCGGGTGGAAGCCAGACCCCTTATTTGGAATCTACAATATCGAAACTTTTCTTAACTTACAGAAGACGTCCCGCTGACCAGATCCCCATGCCAGGACCAAACCCTATCGCCAGCAAGGGATGAAAATATAAGTACTTGACATCATTTTCAGGATAGACCGGAATGGTGATGAAATGCATGTCTCGGGAAGAAAAGGCGCTCGTTATCTCATTGCCATTTTTTTCATTTTTACCATGAATTTTTTCATTCCCCGCGCCATGCCGGGAGACCCGGTCAGTAATCTTTTGGGGGAAGATTTTGTATCCGGGAAAGAAACCCTGGAACAAATCCGGACAGAGCTGGGTCTTAACCGGCCGCTGATCTTTCAGTATGTCGAATACTGGAAAGGGATTCTCAGCTTTAACTTCGGATATTCCTATCACTTTCGAACCCGGGTTTCGGCCCTCCTCATCGCTCGGCTCAAATGGACGTTTCTCTTAGTTGCTCCCTCTCTGCTGCTGGGAACTCTGGTGGGGACTTTAGCGGGGGCTGGTGCCGGCTGGTGGGATGAGGGTTTTCGGGCTTATCTGGTCCTTTTTTGCTTTCTTTTTCTGTATTGTGCCCCGCCCTTTTTTGTGTCTCTCCTGTTTCTCTATCTCTTTTCCTTTCGATGGGGAATCTTTCCCCTGAAAGGATTTTATTCCACGGGTCAGGTGGGGGACATTCTTCGTCACCTGTTTCTTCCCATCCTGGTGATGACTATTTTTTCTGCTTCTCGTAACTTTTTCGTTATGAGAGGAAGCGTCCTTCAGGAAAAGGGGAAATGGTATGTTCTCTACGCCCGGGCAAAAGGTTTATCCGGAAATCAAGTGCTCTTTCGTCAGGTATTGAAAAATGCCTCACTTCCCATTATCACTCTTTTTGCCCTGGACTTTGGCTTTATTTTTAGTGGAGCTCTTTTTGTGGAAATAATTTTCTCTTTGAATGGAATGGGAACCTTGATTTATGAAGCAGTGTTAGCCCGGGATTACCCGGTACTCCAGGGATCTTTTCTCCTCATCACCCTGATGATGGTTTTGGCCAATTACGGATCCGATCTCTGCTACCGGTTTTTGGATCCCCGGGTGAGGCAAGATACTTCTCCTACCCTCAAACATCTTTTAGGGACCAATGATATTGGAAACGACATTTTTTCAGAACTGATCCATGGTTCCCGTGTTTCCCTTCTGGTGGGGCTTTTGACCGGTATTCTCTCTACGGTGCTGGGGGTGATCGTGGGATTGGTGTCTGGCTTCAAAGGAGGTCTGGCTGACGAAGTATTGATGGGGATGACTGATATGGTTTTGATGATTCCCCGCATCCCTCTCATTATCGTTTTGGCCGCTTTTGTCAAGCCCGGTTTCTGGTTGATTGCCGCAGTGATGGGAATGCTCTGGTGGACATCCACGGCTCGGGTGGTTCGTTCCCAGACCCTGCAGGTGAAGACCATGCATTTTATTCAAAGTGCCCGTTGTTTGGGGTTTTCCACTGTTCATATTATTTTCTCCGACCTGCTTCCCAGCGTGTTCCTGGTGGTCATTCCGGAATTTTTCCTATCCGTGGCTTCGGCCATGATTTCCGAAGCCTCTCTTTCCTTTTTAGGACTGGGTGATCCCTCCATGAAAAGCTGGGGAATGATGATCAATTTTGCCTTCCGAAAGGGAGGTTTTCTCAATGGAATGTGGTGGTGGTACCTTCCACCGGGTCTGTGCATCACGTTCTTTGTCATGTCAATTTTATTTTTAAGCTTTTCTTTTGAAGAGCGTCAATTTCTACCAGAAATAGGGGGAGAGGATGTCACTCTTGCAGATTGAAGATCTCCAGGTTTCGTTTGAAACCCGGGGGGGAACCGTCCGGGCAGTGGACCATTTTTCGCTTTCCATGCCAGAGGAAGAAACCCTGGCTCTCATTGGGGAGACCGGATGTGGAAAATCGGTGGTGGCGAATTCCATCCTTCGTCTTCTCCCGGACAACGCCCGAATCGATGGTGCGATTGATTTTGATGGGCGCAATCTCCTCACCTGCAATGAATCGATGATGTCTTCCATCCGTGGTCAAGAGATTGCCATCATTTTCCAAAATCCATCGCTTTCTCTCAATCCGGTCTATTCGATTGGGCATCAGGTGGGGGAGCCGTTCCGATTTCACCGGCATTTTTCCTGGAGTTCGGCTCTTTCAGAGGCACAAATTCTTTTAGAACGAATGGGGTTTGAACGACCGGCATCGGCCATCAGGATGTATCCATTCCAATTTTCTGGTGGAATGAACCAGAGAGCACTGATCGCCACTGCTTTTGCCCTGAAGCCGCGCCTGGTTCTGGCAGACGAACCCACCCGGGGGCTGGACCGGGAACTGGCCGACGACATCGTTCGACAACTGGATATGGTTAAGGATAGGGTTTCTTCTCTGCTTTTGATCACTCATGATCTCCGACTGGCTCGCCGCATATCGAAACGGACGACAGTGATGTATGCTGGCCAAATCGTCGAACTCTCTCCTACTTCCCTTTTCTTTGAAAATCCCCTTCACCCCTATGCCCGGGGACTCCTGGGGAGCCTTCCGGAAAATGGTTTTCGACCCATTCCTGGTTTTTCTCCCTCCATGATTCATCCGCCCACCGGCTGCCGGTTCCATCCCCGGTGTTCCTCGGTGATGAAACGGTGTTCTTCTGAAAGACCTCCCCTCTTTGATGTGAGGGGAAGACAGGTGAGGTGCTTCCTCTTTGATCCAAGCTGAACACATCACCCAATCGTTCGAAACTGGAATTTTCCGGAAAAAACGCCATTTGGTTCTGGAGGATGTTTCATTGACATTGCGATCCGGGGAAACAGTGGGATTGGTGGGACGGTCCGGGTCGGGGAAAACCACATTGGGGACCATTATTGCCGGCCTGGTGCGACCCGGAAAGGGGCGAATCCTTTTTCATGGGAGAGACATCTTAGATCTGGACCGGGAAAATTACCGATGGTTTCGGAGTAAAGTGCAGATGCTTTTTCAAGATACGGAAGGATCACTCCATCCCCTCAAACGAGTGGAGACGTCACTTCTCCAGGTTCTGCAGCTCTTGAAGTTTCCGGATGAAAAGAAAAGAGAAGCGATACAAAACGTTTTCCAAACGGTTGGTTTATCAATGGACTTTATCACCCGGCTTCCCGCCCAGTTATCAGGTGGTCAAAACCAGCGGGTTGCCCTGGCAAGAATCCTTCTCCTTCAGCCCGAATTTATTATTCTCGATGAACCCACCTCGGCGCTTGACCTCTCTGTCCAGGCCCAGATTCTGGATTTACTTCGGGGGCTGCAAGAAGAAAGAAAACTGGGATACCTTTTCATTTCTCACGATCTGGAGGTGATTCGATACATGTCCCATGCCATTGGAAGGCTGGTCAATGGAAAAATGGAATTCATTGAGGGAAAATAAAAATAAAAAATAGAGGAGGAAAAAAATGGATGAAAAAAAGATTTTCCAGGAACAAGAGTTTCAGGAGCTGTACCGGAAGAGGAGGCTGGTTTCATTTGTCCTTACTTTTCTCACCATGGGGATTTACATTTTTTTTATCTTGCTTGATGCTTTTGACCGGGAAATCATGGCTTATAAAGTGTTTGGCGGGGTGACCCTGGGAATCTCGATGGGGATTGGAGTTATCATTTTTTCCTGGATCTTGACCGGGATTTACGTGGTCTGGGCAAACCAGAAGTATGACCGGCAAATCGAAAGTTTTAGAAGAAAGGTGGGGAATATCCAATGAACCAGAGCACTCTGGGGCAGACGAACATTATTTCCATCCTTTTCTTTTTCCTGTTCATTGCTCTCACCCTCTACATCACCTTCTGGGCTGCAAAAAAATCTAAAACGGCATCGGATTTTTATGCTGCTGGTCATAGCATTTCCGGTTTGCAAAATGGATTGGCTTTGGCCGGTGATTTCATGAGTGCGGCATCCTTTTTAGGGATTGCCGGAATGGTCGCGCTCACCGGTTTCGATGGGCTCATCTACTCGGTGGGCTGGCTGGTGGGATGGCCGGTAGTTTTATTTCTCATCGCTGAGCCCTTGAGAAACCTGGGGAAGTATACTTTCGCCGATGTCGTCGCCTATCGACTCCGTCAAAAACCAGTTCGGGTGGTAGCCGCCTTTGGGGGTATCGTGACGGTCATTTTTTACCTCCTGGCCCAAATGGTCGGGGCGGGAACGCTGGTGAAACTCATGTTCGGCCTTCCCTATGAAGCAGCGATCATCATCATTGGTGGATTGATCATTGCCTATGTGCTGATCGGAGGAATGCTGGCGACCACCTGGGTGCAGATCATCAAGGCAGCGTTGCTTCTGGGAGGAGCGACTGTTTTGGCTCTTCTCACTTTAGCTCGTTTTGGGTTTCATTTTGGTGCCCTCCTGGAAACAGCCGAACAAAAATTTACCATCAATTTTCTTTTACCTGGAGGTCTGGTAAAAAATCCCTTAGATACCATTTCCTTAGGATTGGCGCTCATGTTCGGAACATCAGGATTACCTCATATCCTGATGCGATTTTATACCGTACCGAATGCTAAAGAAGCCCGAAAATCGGTTTTTTTTGCCACCGGTTTTATCGGGTTTTTTTATATTCTCACCTTTATTCTTGGTTTTGGTGCCGCCATCCTGGTTGGTCATGATGTAATCCTGAACATCGACAAGGGAGGAAACATGGCCGCCTTGCTTTTGGCGGAAGTGCTGGGGGGGCAGGTCTTTTTGGGGTATTTAGCTGCAGTGGCCTTTGCCACCATTTTAGCGGTAGTAGCAGGATTGGCACTGGCGGGGGCGTCTGCTCTTTCTCACGATATTTATGCCAGTGTGATCAAAAAGGGAAATCCATCAGAAAAAGGGGAGCTCAAGGTGGCTAAGTATTCCACTCTGGGGCTGGGAATCGTGGCCATCGTTCTGGGGATCCTTTTTAAGGGGCAGAATGTGGCTTTTATGGTGGGACTGGCCTTTGCGGTGGCGGCGAGTTCCAACTTTCCCGCATTGCTTATGTCCATACTCTGGAAGAAATTCACCACGCCTGGTGCCGTGGCCAGTATGCTTGCCGGTCTCGGACTGGCGATTATTTTGATCATTCTCAGTCCCACCATCTGGGTGGACGTTCTGAAACATCCCACAGCTCTCTTTCCCTTGAAGAATCCCGGCCTGGTCTCGATTCCGGCATCTTTTTTAGTGGGAATCCTGGTTTCTCTGGTTACCAGGGAAAAAGAAGCAGGAGAGAGATTTGAAGCAGAAATCATCCAGGCCAGCCTGGGGGCAGGTGGGGGAAAATAAAAGAGATCAACGATTCCACAAATCAACAGTGCTTTCGGGGATGAAAGAGCATGAGCCAAAAACGCTACCTCTATTATATTTGGGATTTTGATGGAACCCTCTTCGATACCTATCCCGTCATCACCGCTGCTTTCCAGCACGCTCTGCGGGATGAAGGGATCCAGGAATCATCAGAAGTTTTGTCCCACTCTCTCCAACTCTCTGTGGATTCGACCATCGTTATGTACCAGAACCGCTCTCACCTCGAGGGGTTATTTATCCAGCATTACCTGGGATATCTGGCTTCTTCCCCGGAAAAAGACCAACCTCCCTTTCCGGGGGCGCGCGAGATCTGTGAACGGGTCGTTCGGGAAGGGGGAAAAAACTTCCTGGTGAGCCACAAAGGAATCCTGGCGATTATGAGTTTACTTGACTTTTATTCTCTGACGCATTTATTTACTGATATCATCTCCAGAGAAAACGGATTTCCTCGTAAACCAGATCCCGGCGCCTTCCTCCACCTCGCACGGAAGTATGTCCTGGATCCCCAGGAAGTACTGACCATTGGAGATCGATGGATTGACATGGAAGCGGCCAAGGAAGCCGGAATGGCCACCTGCCTCATCGATCCGGGCGATACCTTGCCGGGGTACGAAGTGGACTATCGGGTAAGGGAATTGGGGGAGGTCCCGCGGATTATCGGGTAAACCAGATGCTAAGACCCAACCCTGGTGCCATCAAGGGATGAAAATACCGAAAATGAGGGGGATTTTTTTTCCAGCCCGGCCGGGTCAGCCGGGCTGGAAAAAGTTATTTCTGGTTATTGATACCCTGAAAGCAGAGATCGAGGTGGGAAATTTCGGTTCTTTTTGATGTCCGGCTGGCAAGATAAGTGACCAGGGCTGACAATGGAAGGGCTATCAAGATCGGATCCACCACATTCCAGGGGTGGCCCCACAGGGCTGGTTTTCCGAAGAGGGCCTGGCACAGTCCGAGAACCTTCGATTCCGCTTGATGGACAAAGAGAAACCAGAACATGCTCACAAAAAAACCGGTGAACATTCCGGCAATCGCTCCGGTCCGGGTAATCTTTTTGGAATAGAGAGCACCCACATACATCGGGAGAAGAGTGGACGCACAGAGTCCGAAAAAGAGGGAAGTACCCCGGGCGATGATGGCAGAGCCGGCTTCATAAAAACGAGGAAGACCCCAGGCCAAGACGGTACTAACGATGATTCCAATGAAGGTTCCTATCCGGCTGAGGCTCATGGTGCTTTTCCTTTTTAATATGGTATCGACGATATCGCGGCTGAGGGCGGTTCCCATAGTATGGTACTGGCTGCTCATGGTGGACATGGCTGCCGAGAAGAGGGTGATCAGGAAGAGGATGCCAAACCACATCGGCATTGTTTTCTGGATAAAGAGAGGGATGATAAGATCAACATTTTTTCCGGCCGCCAAAAAGGATATCATCCCGCTTTCGTTGTGGAAATAGACATTGGATACTGCTCCCACGGTGAAGGCCACACCGGTCATGAAGAGGATGAAGATTCCTCCCACCAACGTCGCCCGGTTGAGCTCCCGGGTGCTTTTCACCGTCATGAAACGGACCACCAGCTGGGGTTGAGCCAGTACCCCGATACCAACCCCTAAGACAATGGTAGAGATCACAGTCCACCAGAGGTTCGATCCAAAAGCAGGCATGGAGGTAAAGCCCTGGTGCCCAATTTTTCCGAAGAGCTCGATGACGAAGGGATTGAGTTTGGTGAGCGATTCATGGGCAGCAGTGATTCCTCCTAATCGGGTATAGGTCAGAACGATTAAAATAACCATCCCGACAAACATGATCGTTCCCTGGAGGGCATCAGTATACATGACCCCCTTCAACCCGCCCATGATGACATAAACAGCCACAATGGCGGAAAAAACAAAAAGGGCAACTTCGTAACTGATGTTTAAATTCACGGCCAGGAACTGACTGAGCCCCATCATGACCGCTGCGGTATATATAGGCATGAATAAAAAAATGATGATCCCACTCAAGACTTCAATAAATCGAGATTGATACCTTTTCCCCAGAAGTTCCGGCAGGGTATGGGCATCTAAGTTATACCCCATCGTCCGGGTGCGATGTCCAAAAATGACGAAAGCGATAAAAATCCCGGCAAAAATGTTTAAAAATGTGAGCCAGAGGAGGCTCATTCCGTAGGTTGCCGCTGCTCCTCCAAAGCCAACGATGGCAGAGGTACTGATGAAGGTTGCCCCGTAGGACAAGGCCATGATAAAGGGGTGGGCCTCTCTTCCCGCCAGGAGGTAATCGGTGGCATTTTTGGTTCTGCGGTATCCCAAATATCCTAAATAACCGGTCAAAAGAAGATAAACTAAAAGCGTCAGAATGAGAACGATTTGATTCATTTTCCCCTCCCCCTATGATTTCTCTTCCAGATCTTCTTCTTCCTTTTCCCATTCCACGAACTTATTTTTCGGAATCATGGGCTCTCCGCCTCGATTCCAGTTAATAAGGCCGTAGATTACGCAGAGAAGTGTGCTTCCGATACAAAGAAGATACACTAAGACTATCCAAGGATCGTGAAGACCGAGCATGTCATCCCCTCCTTTAAAATAACCGCTTCTCAATATTTCGCAACGGATACCAAATTGTATCAGAAAGAGAAAGAATCAGGAACAAAGCAATAAAAAATAAATGGGAAATGATTTTTTTATAAAAATGTGGGGTCCGGATTATCTCCGGTTTCATCGCGATCGATGTTTTCCAAAAGAACTTTGAGCTCCTCGCCGGTTTTTCGGAGCTTTTTTTTACAGTATTGGCTGAGAAAAGCAGCCCTTTTCACTTTTTCTGCCAGAAGATCGACATCCATATCTCCTCGTTCGATCTCGGAAACAATCGACTCCAACTCTTCAATAGCTTTTTGGTAGGTGGGTTCTTCATTTTTCTTCATGACATGCCTCCACGTGACTGATGATGGAACCATCGGTTACCCTGGTGGTGAGGATAGTCCCCGGGGGAATATTTATCACGCTGGTGATAGTTTTCCGCTCGGAAAGGGTGATACTGTACCCTCTTTTCATCACCTTGTCGGGAGCTAAGTATTTCAGTGCTTGTTCGAGTAGGGCCAGTTTTCCGTCCTCTCTCGTCAAGGTCTGGAGGGTGATTGATGTGAATTTTTGGAAAAGAGTGGAAAAACGATGGTGCTGGAGATGGAAGATTGACTGAGCCATCGCGTGGCATTTCTGTTCCAGGATATCGTTCCGGTTGGCATATTGCAGAAGAAGGTGCTGGATTCCATGATGAAGGTCTTCGGTCATCATCTTGAGCTCATACTGCTGATCGCGAAGAAAATGTTCGGACAAAGTCACCAGTGATTTTTCACTCCCCCGAATCCGGTCTTCAAAGGATTTTATTCCGGATAAAATGAATTCCGCTACCGCGGTAGGCGTTTTCATTCGGGTATGAGCCACCCGATCAGCCACCGAATCATCCCGTTCATGTCCGATTCCGGTAATGACTGGAAGGGGGAGGCAGGCGATTTCACGGGCGATTTGATAGTCATCAAAACAACTCAGGTCCACCTGGGAGCCACCACCCCGGACGATGACGGCGAGGTCAAAGAATTCATATTTCCTCCTCACCTGCCGCAGAGCTTGCGAAATGGAAATAGCTGCTCCCTCCCCCTGAACTAAAGCAGGAAACAGGTGAAGAGAGAACTGATAGCCCCAGGGGTTGTTCTGAAGATGGGTGATAAAATCACCATAGCCGGCGGCCTGGGGGGAAGAGATGATGGCCACCCGCTGGGGGACGAGAGCCAGAGAAAGTTGTTTGTTGAGATCAATGAGCCCTTCCCGAACGAGACGATCGAGGGTTTCTCTTTTCTTCCGTGCCATTTCTCCCAGGGAGTAGGTGGGGTCAATGTCCAGGATGTTCAGGCTCAGCCCATAGACCGGGTGATAGCTGACTTCCACCTGAAAAAGGACTTTCAGGTCTTTTTTCAGGGTTTCACCGGTGGCGTTTTCGAAGGCTTGGAGCAAGCTCCGGTAATGATATACCCAGATGATGGCCTTCGCCTGGGCAACGACCCGGTCATCATTTTTTTCCACCAGATCGAGATAGCAATGTCCGCTCTGGTTGGTTCGAATACTGGCAATTTCCGCGGTTACCCAAATCGTAGACGGGAAACCCATACCGATGACTTCCCTTATCTGCGAAGTGAGTTCAAAAAGAGTCATACATTCGGATGGATGCATGTGAACCTCCAGAAACAGTGAACAGGGAATACCCTTAACCTACTGAATCATTCCTTTTTTCTTCATGGTGTCTTCCATTTCTTTAACCAGCTGGCCGAATTTGCTGAGCAGATTATCGACCGCCTGGGGGGAGGTCATATCTACTCCTGTTGCCTTCAGGACTTCGATGGGATAGTCGGAGCTCCCGGCCTTGAGAAAATCGAGATATTTCTCGATGGCATCGGGTTTTTGGGCCAGGATGTTATTGAGAAGTTCACGGGAGGCAGATAACGAGGTTGCATATTTATAAACATAGAAATCCATATAAAAATGAGGGATCCGCGCCCATCCCCGACTGGCGAGATCATCGGCGGTAAAATTTGGCCCATAATATTTTTGCAGGAGATTTTTCCAGATCTCACTCAAAGAATCAGCTGACAATGCTTCCCCTTTTTCCACCCGGTCGTAAATTGTCTGTTCAAACTCGGAGTACATCACCTGAGTATAAACCGTTCCCCGAATACTTTCCACCAGTTTATCCAGGAAATAGAGTTTTTCGTCATCACTCTGAGCATTTTTGATGAGATAGTCCAGCATCAGGTTTTCATTCATGGTGGAAGCGACTTCAGCGGTGAATATCGGAGTTTGAGAATTAACATACTTCTGGGTGGCATTGGTGTAATAGGAATTCAGGGCATGACCCATTTCATGAGCGAGGGTCAGCAGGGAATCGGCAGTGTCGTCGTAGTTCATCAAGATGTAGGGGTGAGTATCGTAGGATCCCCAACTATAGCCGCCGGTCGCTTTATTTTTGGTTTCATAGACATCGATCCACCGGCTGTTGAAGCCCGTTTTCACCATATCTAAGTAAGCCTGTCCCAGTGGTTTCAATCCGGAATACAACATCTCCCGGGCTCTCTGGTAGGGAACGGTGAGGGTGTAATCGGCAACCAGGGGGACGAGCAGGTCGTAGGCGTGCACCCTATTGAGCGAGAGCACTTTTTTTCTCAAATCAACATACTGGTGAAGGTAATTTAAGTTCGCATTCACTGCTTTGATCAGGTTATTGTATACGTCCCGGGAGATGTTCTCTCCCGATAACGCTGCTTCCAGGGATGATGGATATTTTCTGGCCTGGGCAAAGAACCAGTTCGTTTTCACTTCTGAACTGAGGGTGGCTGCCAGAGTATTTTTAGATTGATCATAGGATCCCAAAACCCCGTCATAAGCTCTTTTGCGGAAATCCCGATCCTTGCTCTGCAGGAAACGATAGAAGACCCCTTCAGACAACTGGACGTCTTCTCCTTTTTCGTTCTTTATGGTGGGGAACGTCATGTCGGCTTCGGTCACCTTGTTGAAAATCACCGAGGGAGAACTGGCCATGTCGGAGGACATCGCCAGAAGCTCTTCCTCCGGTCGGGAAAGGGTATGGGGCTTCAGTTTGAGGAGGATATCTAAGGAATGCCAGTAATCAGCAAAAGCAGGATCCTTCATATACCCCTGGATCACACTCTCTGGTTGTTCCAGAAGTTCAGGACGGAGGTAGGACCCCGCTGTCATGAGTTGGGAGTTGAGGGTTTCCGACCGGGAACTCACTTCTGAGGCAGCATTGTCCGCTTGATTCTCGTCTGCTTTCATGTAGGCATAGACATACAACTTTTCCATTACCTGTGAAACCTCATCGTCGAGTTGAAAACACGCCAAAACAGTCTCGGCATTGGTAAGCTTTCCCTTGAAACTTACAATTTTGGGAATATATTCATTTTGCACTTTTGTAAAATCCTTTTCCCAGGCTTCCTGATTGGGGTATATTTCCGCCAGGTTCCATTTATCGGTATCCTGAATTTGACTTCTTTCCCGAGGGCCTCCTTCGGCAAGAACCTGAGAATTGAGGGTGAGGAAAACCATGATTAAAACGGAGAAAACCACGATGAAGTGAATACTGATCGTTTTCATAATTGTGCGGATATCCCGCTCTCCTCCTTTATTTGTTCTCCGGTGCCTGTCGGCAACTGGAAACGAAATAGGTTTCGGATACGAACTCATCCTATTGTACTCGATAGAGGGAAAGGATGGAAATAGGGAAGACTTGAAATTAGAGAAAGAGAGCGTCACACTATTCTCAGGGTCTGGAGTTGTATCCTGGGACAGGAGGAAAACCATTCTTACTTTTTTAAGGAGGGAAAATACCATGAATAGAATGGGACGGATGATCGTTTTTTGTCTGATCTTTTTTATGTTCTGGGAAGGGAGTGCCCTGGCTCTCCTCTCACAGCCAATTTCTCCCGAGGAAGTTTGGCTTACGGTGTACCAGGGAATGGATAAAGGCTGGGTGGTGGAAAAGATGACTTTCCTTCTCAACCAGGGGGAGAATCATTTCTTCTTCTCCGGCCAGAATCTTCTGCAAGAACGATTCTACCTTCATCCCTTTGAATCCGATACCTCCCTGAAAACGGTCAGTACGGTGGGTTCCTCCGGTTATCGCATTACTTTGGAGGCTGGCAAAAAGGGCACTTACCCTTTTTTGATCTCCTTTTTTGAGAATGGATTCGACTGGATGGAACGATACATGTGAATACTTTCGGAAAAAGAAAAAAAATTATATCTCTATCCTTCGGTTTTTCTGTCTAACCGGCAAAGCATTTCGTGGAAAAATGTTCATTTAAGCTGGTTATTAGGGAAGCCGTCATTTCAACTGGAAGAAATGGAAAAAAGGGCGGGGGCTGTTCCGGAAACAGTCATGGAAGCACCGTCGCAGATTCTTACCGATCGGGAACTTCCACCAGTAATGGAACGAGTGGCAGAATACCAGGTTTTTCATCTTCCTTATTTAGTCGATCTACCCGGACCCAGTGTTTTACAGGTATTTCCAGGCCTCCGGACTTTTCCAGTGAAGGAAATATTGCGGTTTGATAATGGTTTCTTAGGACGAGTATTGAAAACAAAGTGTGAGGGAGATCCCCTTCCGGGAGGATCGATCCTTCTCTTGGGAGTCGACGATACTGCCTATGGAATCTTCGATTTTCCTCTGGTGAGAACAAAAGAAGAATTTGAACTTTCTATTGGTTTAACCCGAAGGGCCCAGGTGGAGAGGATCGAAAAGCGATTGGTACGAAGGAAAGCGGAATTCAACGAGGATCAGGAAGTGGTTGGTTTTCAATCGGAGAAAGAAATTCATTTTAAAATAATGAATCTGGCTCAAGAAACCACGGAGGTAGAAATATTTGAACCTCTCCCGGGAGGAGCCGAGGTGGTTAACGATCCATCCTGGCAGTGGGAAAGTGGAAAAGTACGGAAAATTGTGATCATACCCCCTGGGGAGACAAGGTCGGTTCCCCTGGTTTATACCTTTCGGGAGGTGCTCTGATGAAACGAATCCTTCCCTTTCTTCTGGTTCTCATTTTTTGTACCTGGGCTGGGGGTCAGGAACTGGTACTGGAAAAAACCCCGGAAGATTTATTCTTCTTTGCGAACGAAAAAGGGATGTATGCCAAGGAAGCCTGGAAGGTTTTTTTTCGACCAGGAGAGAATCAATTCTTGTGGGATAAGCCAGCGGGCGTGAACGGGGAGGATGTTTTTATCCTGGTAGAAGGTGGAACTTTGAAAGACATTCTGGCTCTTTCCCAGGAAAATGAAAGGACCATTACTGTGGTTACTGACCAAGAGAGAGAAGGGAGGATCTATTTTACTTATCCCCTTAGGGAGGTGGTCACCAGTTTTGTCTATCAATTTTTCTGGGAGGAAGGGAAGTCTTTTCCCTCTTCCACTCTTTTTGTTGATCTATATAACCAGGGTCAGCGGACCCTTAAAGAAACTCGCTGTTTAATTGGTGGTTCGATATTCACCATTGAACTCGATCCCGGTCAGACCAGGCGTTTGAAAATTCGCGATTTTAATGTCCTTTCAGCGGAGAAGCTCTCGACCTTCGATCTGGTCCGTTTTGGTGATCGCGATGTCCACTTTTCCTGGTCTCTTTCCATTCCCCCCGAACTGGTTTATCCGGCCAAGGTAGAATACTTTGAGAAAGCGATTTCGGGAGTGGTGTTCTTAGGAGAAGGTTCTTTCCTTGGTGAAGGTCCTTTCATGGAGCTGGAGGTGGGGAAAAGTAATGATGTAACCGTTGAAGAGAAACTCTTGAAACAGGAAAAAATTGATATCCGATATTCCAAAAATGGGGAAGAAGTTCTCTACGATACAAACGAAAAGAAGCTTTGTATCATAGCAAACCGGGGGACTGAAAAAAAGAAAATTGAGATTTTTGAGCATGTCCAACCCTGCTATGAACTTGTTTCTTATTCTGTTCCCCTCGAAAAAATCGAATCCGATCGATTTTCCTTCGTTTTGGAGCTTCCTCCTCAGGAGAAAAAAGAAGTTATCCTGGAAGTGAGGGGGAAAAATCTCACTGAAGGGTATATATTCCGATAGTCCCATTGGAAAAGGCAGGGATGAGTGATGAGACCACCAGGTTCTTTTAGAATAATGGGTGATTTTTCGTTACTCTGATAGGGTCGGTGATTGACATGGTTGTCTCATCAATGTTTTTTGGGAGCAAGGTATGCCGGTGAAAAAGACTTCTCTGAATACGTTTCTTTTTATCCTCCTTTTGTATGCCATCAGTCGGGGAGGAATATATATCACCACTTATTTTGGAGGTAATCTTTTTTCTCGCTATGACTCCCCTCCTCAATTTTTTTCCGAATCAGGAAACCCCAAAATGGTTCTCCCCATATTCACCGGTGATGCTTATGTTCCCGTTCTGAATGATTACCTGAAATTCGATAGTCCTTTCTATCTTCGGATAGCGGAAAGAGGTTATGATCGTTATCGAATGGAAGAGAAGCATCCCCCAGCTGACTGGCCGTTTTTCCCTCTTTATCCCCTCCTCATGAAAGGCTTGCACCGAGTTTCTAACCTGGACCTTCCCCTCATTGGTTTCCTGCTCTCCAATATCCTTACTCTTGGTGCCCTGTACGTTATTTTCCTTATGACCGAAGAAGTGACCGGAGACCGAAAAGTGGCGGAAAAAACCATTCTCTATTTTCTCCTTTTTCCCGCATCCATTTTTTTCTCTCTGGTTTATACCGAAAGCCTTTTTCTTTTTCTCTCTTCTCTGGTATTCTTTTTTCTCCTTCGAAAACGATATGGCTGGGCTCTGGTTTGCGCCGGTCTAGGTACCATCACCCGGGTACCAGGTATCGTTCTCGTGGGGGTAATAT
>JAPLGF010000306.1:0-3873 GCA_026390275.1 Candidatus Atribacteria bacterium | reverse complement strand
GGATTCCGACCGCTGAAAATCCGTTTTCGGTACTGGGGCGGGCTCCTTCTTTCTCTTCTTCCCTTCCTGTTCTTGCTGTTCTATATGTATCACCTGACCGGTGATTTTCTTGCTCCCTTTCATGAAAACACCCGGAACTGGCAACGAACCCTTTCCTTTCCCTGGGAGGCCTACCTCAACTATTTTAAAACCAGATATTTCATCGCCCCGGGTGGTTGGGATCTCACTCCCGTAGGATTCTTCTTCGCCAACTTCGTCCTGATCATGACTATTTTTTCCTTTTTCTTCTTGAGGAAGAACCCGGAAATGGTCACTTATGGTATCCTTCTCACCTTGATTTCCCTTTGCAGTATGAACACCAACTTCACCAGCTTCCTTCGTTACCAGGGAGTGGTGCTCCCGCTCTTTCTCTGCATGGGGGTACTGGGGGCCAGGCGTTTATGGGTAGACTTTTTCTTCACTCTTTTCTTTTCGATCTTTCAGGTCATTTATTCCATCGGTTTCATTAATAATTATTTTTTTGTGGTATAAGAAGGATTTTTTAATCCCCCTTTTTATTGGAATCGTACCCCACTCAGAGCTTCCACCATCCAGGATGGGGATTGAGTATATTGATCTTCCGGAATGAGGATGATGACCAGGAGATTCGTACCGGGATAGGTGGCAAGGAGCAGGGCGTAACTGGCGTTGTTTTGCGTAAAACTATATGCTTTGATCTGGGCAGTATGATCTCCCGCCGGGAGCGTGGTTTCCCACTGAAAGCTTTTCCCGGAGACGAGACCATTCACCTGGTTCTGAACCGCTGTTTCATCGGGATAGGTGAGAGTGTAGATTTCTCCGTTGTTCGGAGCAGAATAGACGGTTCCATTTGACAGTTGTTGTTTAAATTGTGAGCCGGTGGGGGGAGAAAAGGTAAATTGAACGGTTTTCTTTTCTGTGGGGAGGATCTGAGCCTGGGTGTTCTGGGCAAGAATGAAATCCTGGCCCAGAGTGAGGATTTGAGGGTTCTGAGGAACTTTTTCGCTATGCAGTTCAACCGAGGCGACTGGTACTTTTTCCTGTAAAAAAGTGGCTAACTCGCTCACTGAAATAGAACCATCCTGATTGCGGTCTGCATCCCCGACCATATTAAATACCCAGCGCAGGGAATCCTGGTCTCCATACGGGCTGTTTTTCCCTTCCAAGCCATACAGGAAGAGATAGGTAAAAAGTGGGGCATTGAGGATACCGTATTCCCAGGAAAGTTCATTCGCTGCGGAAGCAGCAAAGACGACAGTTCCGGCATTGCGGGACATTTGGGACACGGTCTTTTCTCCCACCAGTCTCTGCCGGTGGTATGCATCAAGGGCTGCACCGGAATGGCAGGAATCAAGAATGGTCACCTGCTTCTGCGCTTTTACCTGGAAGAGAAAATCCGAGATCAGGTTACTGGTGACCAACTCAGCTTCGGATTGATAATAATCACGGTAAACGATAGAAACATCGGAAGGTGGTAGGGTATAAAGGGGAGGATGATATCCATCTTCGAAAATTCCCCCATGACCAGACCAGTAGAAAAGGACCATGTCCTGTTCTATGGCTTGGTTGACAATCTCATTCATGGCGGAAACTACTCCGGATCGCGTGGCTTGCTGGTCATAAAGGGCGTGGACGATCACGTCGCTGAACACCTTCCCTTTCTGGTTTTCCATGGCCTTGACGATGTTTTCCGCGCTGGACCGACCAGCAGGAAGGTCTTTCAGCTCCGGATAAACATAATCACTGATTCCTACTGCCAGAATGAATAGACGGCAGGGTTTTTCCTGGACAGTATTGGTCACTCGAATGGTGGCCGGGTTTGATTCGACTCTCTCCTGACTCAGGGCGGTAACTTTGAGCTCATTGGTACCGGATACCAGAGTGATCTGAACTGTTTTTTGGTTCTGGGTACCCAGCTGTTCCATCTGACGATGGATAAGCTTTCCATTCTGGTACAACCGGATCTCGGAAACACCCCCCCCTTGATCGGATGCTTCAAAAGTCACCGAGAGGGTATTCTGAGCCAGTGCGGCACCATCTTGCGGAGAGAGAAAGCGGACCAGGGGTGGTTTCTTAACGGTCAGCAAGGTGGTTTTGGGTTTTTCTTTTAAGGCCGCCAACACTTCCTGATCCGTTTGGTTGGTTTTGAGGATCTGGGCAATGAGGTCAGGACGATAAAATTCTTCGAAGAACCGGGAAGCAGGATAAAAAAGTGCCTCCCGATCTTTCCCCTGGTTCATGTGCCACCCCATCAGTTCGTCCCCTCCCTCACTGGTGTCAAAATAACCTTTTGGCGTCCAGATAGCCCACAGTTTCTGTTTCGGTTGAGGGAAGAGAGCAAGAAGTTCTTGTCCGTCCGAGAGCCGGTACCAGTGAACAGTGCCATCACCCAGGGCTGCCACCACTTTCCCATCGTCTGATACATTCACCCCCCAGGCAGGACCAGGAAGGAGAACGTTCCAACTTTCCTGTCCGGAGGTATCAAAGCAACGGAGATACCATTCTGTCCCCAGTATAAAGGAATGACCATCGGGAGCAATGGCCAGACAGCGGGATTTCTCACGATCGGCAAGTGATAATGGTTTCCCATGGAGCCGGGGGGTGAATTCGTTCCACCAGCCAGTGAGGGTAAGTTCTGTTGATTCGGTGGTTGGTGGCTTGAGAGCCGGGAGATTCTGGGCCAGTTCGTCAGAGGGAGAGAGAAACCGGCGTTGGGAAAGGGAGAAACGAAAAGGAACCTGACTTCCGTAATCTCTTAATTCCACCAGGGAGGCATCGGGAGAGCAGAGAAAATGTTCCAGAGCATCCCGAAAATCTGGAAGAGACGAGGGAACGAAGAGGGAAAGGTGGCCGGAGGAATTAAATATCCCCCAGGCGGGATCAAACCCGGCAAAAGCCATACTCCCGTCCTGGAGAGGAACCATCTGGGTCAGGGTATTTTTGAGGACGGGAATAGCCAGAACCGGGCCCCTTCCCTGTTGGGACCATTGCAGGATAGCAATATCGGTCTCCGAGAGATGGAACCGCCCGCCGGCATAGAGCGATTGACCATCAAAGGACCAGGCCACGATGTTGAGATTTCCGTTGTTCACTCCGGTGTTATCTGGAGAGTACTGGTAAGAGAGATCTTCAGAAGAGAGAACATCCACCCGGGTCGAATCATAATATCCGACGGCAATTTTCGATCCATCCGGGGAGAATTCAGCTGAGAATGGCTGGGTCCCTCCGGGAGGATTCTTCCGGACCATCAATCGGAGTTCACCTTCCGGGCTGATGTGATACAGGCGAAGGGATCCATCAAAACAGGTAGTAACCAGTTTTTCCACTCCTTGCTGGTTGATATCCACCCAGATACTGTCACTTCCATAATCATTATCACTGCTCACCAGTTGTGACTTCATCAGGTCATAGAGTCGGATGCCATTTTTGCCAGCCAGGGTCGTTGCTAAATATTGTCCATTGTTGGAAAAGACAAGATGGGTGGCCTGTCCCGCCAACCCGGTGATAGTCCCAACCAGGGTACTGTTTTCCCGGTCAAAGAGATAGATGACCTCTGTTTCTTCCCATTTTCCTGTCCATACCCCGCAGGCGATGGTTGCTCCATCTGGTGAGAGAGCGACAGCGTTGATTCTCCCTTCATTTTGATCTCCCATGGGTGGCCGGAGGATGCGGATCAATTTTCCAGTAGAACGATCCCAAACTCGGACAGTTTTGTCGTCGGAACCAGTTACGATAAAGCTGTTGTTGGTATCGGTGTCGATACTATTGATGGCTGCGGTGTGCATTCGGGTTTCGAGGCGAAAAATTGGTTTTTCTGGTGGTTCGGAGGGAATTTTTTTCCCTATTTCTTCTGCT
>JAPLGF010000184.1 GCA_026390275.1 Candidatus Atribacteria bacterium | reverse complement strand
AGATTCATAGCGTTTTATGAATTCACTCACTTCGGCTTCAATGGCTTTGGCTAACAATTCTTGGGCTCCTTTTTTGAGAACCTCGGTGAGGAGGTCAGTGGTGATGACTTCTTTCTTTTCCGGTTGGTTTGAGGTATTCTTATCCATGGTGTATCCCTCTTTCTTTTTTAAGGTGTGATTCAGGATCATCACCTTAGGATACGCCACCTTTTTCTTACCTGCAAACACAACTTATGAGTATAGCTCGGTATTTCGTTCAGAAGGGTGTTGTCCTTTTAAAGCACCGACTTTGCTTTCTGATTCGAGCTCCATCATCTTCTGGGTTATCCATTCCAGCATGGAATACATTGGATCTGGTTCACCGATAAATTCCATTAGCAATTTCTTAAAATATTGGGTATCATTAGATTTGACCATCGGATCAACTCCTTCTTATTGGTATCTCGAGTACCTTTTATTTTGAAGTTTCCGGTGGTTATTTTCAATTCTTCATCTTGAAATTGCGAACATTAGTGTACTCTATCAATACATCGAAATCGCCATCAAAGAGGATCACATCCCTCTCTTTATGGTGATCCCACCCAAATACACCGTGAGTATGGTCGTTGAAACCATTAAAAAGAACACCAGTCAATTCCTGAAAACAAGATTTACTTTCTTGAAGAAGATCTATTGGGATTCTGATGAGATAGGAGGGAAGGGGTATTTCGTCTCAATGGTTGAGATCAACGAATCGATAATCCGCAAATAGGTTGAGATGCAGGAAAAGAAAGAGTCAGGACAAGCGCAGTTAGAATTATTTTAAGTATCCCGCCGGTAAGAGCGGGGGTATCTATCGTAAGGAGGACCTCATTTATGGAAAAGCTCCATTCCCTTTTTGAACCCATCTGGATCGGCGAAATTCTCGTTCCCAACCGGATTTGTCACGTTCCCACCATAACCAGTTCAGCCCATATCGATGGTTCGGTGAGTGAAAAAAATATTTATCATTATTCGACCCTAGCAAAAGGTGGCACCGGGTTTATTGTGGTGGGAGGAACCTCTGTTGACGGAAAGGGCGGTCGTTCAACGGGAAATAATTTGGTTGCCGATGAAGACCATTATATCCCAGGGTTGGCCCGATTGGCGGAATCAATGCATCATTATGGGGCAAAATGCGCTGTCCAACTTCAGCATCCGGGTAGACCGGCGGCTTTACCAAGAAAGGGTAAAATAACCTCCAATGATAGGGCAGATCCGATTCCCTGGTCACAAAGCCGAACGATTTTTAATGCAGATGCAGATGAGATGAGAAAAACGGTTCATGTCTTAACTACCGACGAAGTGATTGACCTGGTGGATCTTTTTTCTGATGCGGCCTGGAGAGTAATGCAAGCTGGTTTTGACGCTGTAGAACTCCATGCCGCACATGGATATCTATTGTCTCAATTTATGAGCCCTTATTTCAATAAGCGTAACGACCGCTTTGGAGGGAACCTCGAAAACCGGCTACGCCTTCCCCTTGCAATTGTGAACTCGATTCAACGCAAATGTGGAAAAAATATTCCGATTGTTATTCGCTATTCGGTGGATGAGTGGATACCGGGGGGTCGGGATCTCGCTGAATCGGTTGAAGTTGCGAAGGAATTTGAACAAGCGGGTGTAGCTGCCCTCGATTTAAGCCAAAGTATCCAGGAAAGACCGGGAGCAAGTTTTGATCCGATGTATTATCCTGAAGGGTGGACAATTTATGCCTCAGAAGAGATTAAAAAACACGTCAAAATACCAATAATCAACAGCCATTCACTCCGAAATCCAGAATATTGTGAACAAATAATAGGCGAAGGGAAAATCGATATAGTGGGTCTTTCTCGACAGCTGTTAGCTGATCCATATTGGCCGATCAAGGCTAAATATGGGAAAATCAGAGCAATCAGAAGGTGCATCTCGTGTCTCACCGGCTGCTGGTCCGATTCTATTTTAGCTAAAAAAGAAGTGACTTGTGCTATTAACCCCGCCTGTAATAATAAACAACTTACCCTGATTAGAAAAACTGGCTCGCCTTTAAAAGTGGCGGTGGTCGGTGGTGGGCCAGCCGGTATGGAAGCAGCCCGTAATTCCTTGGAGCGGGGACACCGGGTCACTATCTTTGAAAAAAGTGGAGAATTGGGGGGAGCAATCCTGGGGTGCTGTATGGTCAATGGAAAAGAAAAGATGAAATGGTATGCAGATTGGATCAGATACCAGATTGCTGACCTCGGCATTGAAGTTAGGCTTCGTACCATTCCTACTATTGATGAACTCCGCTTGTTTGATATCGTAATCAACGCCACCGGAGCGAAATCCTATGTCCCAAACGTACATGGAAGGAAGGATGTCGTAATCCCTTTCGAGGAAATAATGGCGTGTCCCAAGGTTTCTTGTGAGTTCCACCCCCAGGACCTAAAAACCCTGAAGCTTGAGGGCACGAAGATCGTCATATGGGGCGATCATTATGCAGCGGCAGATACCGCGTCTTATTTAGCTTCCATGGGGAAGGAAGTTACCATCGTTACTGAACATAAGGAATTTGGTTCTTCCCTGGAAGTCATTCATAAATATGTCCTCTTTAAACGGTTCCAACAAACCGATGCCGAAGCACTCAGTTCGAAGCCTTTCAAATATCCTGTGAAAATCTATACCAACAGCAAAATCGACGAAATAAAAGAAAATGAACTTTTTTTAATCGATAAAAGCTTCAACCGGATGAATATACCCTATGATCATGTGGTCACTGGCTGGACCAGGCCCAACATCGACTTATATCAACAAATGAAAGCAGCCGGGATTGAGGTAGTGAATATAGGCGATTCGGTTAAACCACGAAATCTGCATGCGGCGGTAAAGGATGGTACCACCATTGGTTTAACTATTGAGGACAATCTCCTCTTTAATCCCAACGGTTATCCTATCAATGGCCTCCCATTGGATGTGATTGGTCAAATTTTAAAGTCATGACGTTTAATCATTGATAAAATTCTTATAATCCTTGAGGGTTGTTTTCTGGCATCCCGGGATTTTCTTTTCAGTGATAAATTCAGAGAGGTATTCCATCCAGGATAGGACAGTGAGTAACTTTAAGGTTCTTCCCATTAAAAACCCCCTTTCTAAGAGCAACGGACTCAGAGTTTTTTGAGGGAAAAACGAAGAAAGGGAAAGTTTAATTTTTCGCTCAACGGTAGGCTTGGGGTCGCTGGGTGAACCAGGTTAGAACCTGTTTGATAGTCTCTTCACTGAGCTAATTTAGCATAAACACTCAATAATTTAAGGTGGTCTCAAGTTTCTAACCCCATGCTCTGACTTCTCCTCGGCAAGGTGGTTTGAGGAATTTGTTGATGAGGGTTCCGGAAGAAAATCCCTAATGGTTTATTCATGGGTATTGGTTCCTTCTAAGGATTTATGATGAAGTAATCACCAGCGCCGTTATCGAACGGTTGATCCAACACAAACATTTTTGGGTATGGGTTGGAAAACGCTTTCGTCTGGAACACTCGATTCTAAACCAATGGCTCCTCCAGGGGTGCTGGAATTTTAACTTGCCCAATGCTGGATATTTGAGTTGCCAAATACAAAACCTGACCTCCGAAATCTACACCAAGGGAAAAATATTTCACTTTAAAGTACATGTTCCGTATAATGAAGAGAAATAGGGACTCTCTATTTGATTTGAACATATATTTTTACTGATACTGGGGATGCAGATTTTACAGAATTTAAATAAATTTAGCTTAAAACTACTCAACATCGGGTGGAAAAATCCATATTGAGGATTTTTAAAAAATCTGAATAAAATTTCCTAAAGACAAGAAAAGGGGGGTTGGTATGAAGAAATTTTTCTTAGCGATTCTCATTATATGGTGTTTCCTGCAATTCATTGGGTTGGTTTTTGCACCCTATGCTATAGGTGAAGAAACGACCCAAACCTCTTTTCTCTCTCAAGGCGATCTCATCAATGGATGGTATTGGTTAAGAGATCCAAGCTTCGAACAGAAAGCAGAATGGATTATCACCAATATTCCGGAAGGGAATGGAGATATTGTTTTGCAGATCGAAGCTTTGGCGACGGATAATGTCGATGGGCAACCGGGAGTCGATGCTGATTTTTTTCTTTCCTACGGAAACCCGCCAACTGCAAATGGAGATGGGCTCTTTTTAGGGAGGGTAAAGGTCAAACTCCCAAATATCCATGACCCGAATGATTCCACTGGATATATATGCCGGGGAGAGATAACCATCCCCAGAACCGGCCTGAATGGTGGGAAATTATGGCTGATGGCAAAAAGAAAGGATGACTTAGGGGAGTTTCAACCTTTTTCCAATCACATCGCCTTTCATCGGGAAAGCATTCAATTGGTAGTTGATCAAGAAGAAACCCAAACTGAAGATGAAACCAATCAAGATCTCACTCCGGATAGCGATGAAAGAAGTCAGGCTCTTCCAATTGAATCAGGAACCGTTACCGGTCATCTCGGTTCAATTCGATCCGATGGATCGCGTGATAACAAAGACTGGTATCACCTCTCGGTCAACTCAGGACAAATCATCACCCTGACCCTGACCAGCCCTGAGAATGCGAATTTTTCCCCGAGTCTTTATCCACCCGACTCCAATTTCGGTGTTGGATCGTCAACCACTCAAGATCAGACCAAAACCCTGAGATATGTCGCAGGAGAGAGTGGAACCTGGTCGATCCGTATCGCCTGTTCCAGCGGTGAAGGTGATTATCAACTGAATGTAAACTTGCAAAACGGGCAATCAGGAGGCGGTACTCCCGGTGGTTCCCGGGGAGATGAAGGCACCACGGGTGGATCCAGGGGTGATGACGAAAATGGTACTGATCAAGATGAAGATAATGGTACTGAACAGGAAAAAGAATTGGTGACTTACGGGTATAAACTGACGGTGAAAACCGGCAATGTTTATCATGCCGGGACCGATTCACCAATCACGATTACTTTTACTTCATGGAGTGGAGGCTACTGGCAATATTATGAATATACCATTGATAATCCCGCTTATTTTGAGAGGGGAAATACTGATATCATTTATATCCCCACCACCAACGTACCACCTCTGGGGGAAATAGGCGAGATCGGAGTCATAAACACCAATACCGGTGATGCTCCCGGTTGGTATCTTGAAGAAATAAAAATTCAGGAAATACCGGATATGACCATTGATAATGTATCTTTGCGAACTCACCCGGAGTTGATGACATCTGAAAATCAGAACAGGATCAATACCGTTGAAACCGTTTTTCCGGTTCATCGATGGCTGGCGGTCGATGAATGGCCCAATCAACTCGCTATTACCCGGGCCAAGCTGGTTTATACGGTCACAGTGGTAACTGGAGATATCGAAGGGGCTGGAACCGATGCCAGTGTGATCCACCTCACCCTGAATGGTGAAAGTGATTCGACCACGACCCAATTGGGAAATTCGGTGGATAATGTGCCGATGTTTGAAAGAGGGAAAACTGATGTCTTTGAATTATATTTAAATAATGTTCAGGATGTGGGTTCTAATATTGGATCGATTCACCTGGATCACAACAACTCGGGGGATCGACCCGGATGGTATGTAAAAGAACTTCGAGTCAAACATCAAGCAACTGGCCGGGAAACGGTATTTCCGATCCATCGCTGGCTGGCCACTGATGAACCTCCTAATCAAACCAGCGGTGATTTTTACCAAAAGGACTATACCATATCAATAGAAACCGGTGGTGCGGAAGGAGCCGGAACCGATGCCGATGTCTTCATTCAATTGACTGGAGAACGTGGCACATCAGATGATATTTCCCTGGATAACCCCAATGTTGATGATTTTGAAAGAGGTCAAACCAATACTTTTGATTTGTATGAAGATCGGTTCGGCACCACCGGTTATCTGGGTGAAATAAACACCGTTCGATTAAGTTTAGTAGACAATGGTACCGCTAACGCCGGTTGGAATATATGGCAAGTTCGAGTTACGAATCATGTCACCGGAAGGGAAAGAACCTTTCGGTTTGATCAATTGCTCGATCCCGGGCAAGAAGCCGTACGTAATCAGTTTACCGAATAAACCTGTAAATTCACTGGAAACTATCTTTCCTTCGTCCAACCCAATTTCCATCCACGGCGTGGGTGTGCCCCGCGCCGTGGATGGTACCCCCAAAACAATTCTAAATCGGGGATGCAGGAAAACATTTGAATAAATAAGTGTAATTAATTACACGGAATACTTCATATTTAAAGAATATTTAATATCTTTTCTGCTATCTTAACACCGGTTAGACCATATCTATCTTTTAGTTCTTCTGGGGATCCTATAACAGTATAAACATCGGGTATTCCGATTCTTAGTACTCTAACCGGGCATTTTTCAGAAACGACTTCGCATACAGCCGAACCTAACCCACCAATAACGGTATGTTCTTCAACGGTAACCAACAACTTTGAACTCTGAGCAACATTAATTATTGTCTCTTGATCAATTGGCTTAATTGTGTGCATGTTGATAACACCTACATCAATCCCTTTTTTTCCCAGTATATCCGAAGCAATTATTGACTCGTATACCTCCAATCCTGTCGCAATCAATGTAACATCTTTCCCGCTTTTCAAAGTTATAGCCCTACCAATTTTAAAATCATATGGATATCCATTTTGAAAAACTAACCTCTCAGCAGCTCTACCAAGTCTTATATATACCGGTCCTTCTTGTTCAACAGCAGCTCTAACTGCTTTTTCTGTTTCAATAGCATCGGCTGGTACAATTACCGTCATGTTTGCAAAACTTCTTACAATGGCTAGATCCTCAGTTGCATGATGGGTCGTTCCACCAGAACCCATGGTTAGACCACTATGGGTTGCAACAATTTTTACATTTAAGTTTGGATAACAAATATCTGTTCTAACTTGTTCACAGGCTCGCATACTGGCAAAAGCTGCAAATGTGCTTACAAAAGCTATTTTTCCACATGTAGCAAACCCTGCTGCTGCACCCATCATGTTCTGCTCAGCTACTCCAAAATTAAATGCTCTTTCTGGAAATTTTTCTAAGAAATCACTGGTTCGATTTGAATACATAAGGTCTGATCCTAAAACAACGATATTTTTATTAGTAGTTCCCAAAGAAACAAGGGTTTTACCATAGATTTCTCTATCACTTAATCGAGCAACATCCGCAAAGGTCCATGCTTGATTAACCTTTTCTGCCATAGTTCTTCACCTCACATAGAATATTCATTAATTTTTTTCTCTAACTCTTTTAATGCCTTTTCTTCTTGTTCACTATTCATTCCACCATAATGCCACTTCCAATTATTTTCCATAAAAGAAACGCCCTTCCCCTTAGTTGTATTGGCTATAATAACGTTTGGCTTATCGTTTTTTTCTAAACAACTTTCATATGCATCTAATATTTCTCTAATGTTGTGGCCATCTATTTCTTTGGTATTCCATCCAAATGCTTGCCATTTTTCTTTAAGTGGTTCTAGTGCCATTATCTTTTCAGTTTCTCCATCAAATTCCAACATATTTCTATCTACAAATACTATAATATTATCTAATTTATAATGGGATGCTGCCATAGCAGCTTCCCAAATTGAGCCTTCTTGAAGCTCCCCATCTCCCAAAATAACAAAAACTTTATAATCACTTTTATCTAATTTTCCACTCAATGCCATCCCAACTGCAACTGATAATCCATGTCCTAATGAACCGGTACTCATATCACATCCAGGAATCTTTTTCATATCTGGGTGCATTCCTAAATGACTATCCAGTTTATTATATGTATGCAGCCATTCTTTCGGGACAAAACCTTTTTCCGCTAATATGACACAATATATTGCATCTTTATGCCCGGCGCTGAGAACGACCCGATCTCTTTCTGGATGTTTCGGGTTTTCCGGATAAATATTTAGAATATTAAAATACAAGGCTGTTAATACTTCTGCAATGGAAAAACAGCCGCCATAATGACAGCCTCCACCATATTCTTCAGCCATTATTGCTGTTTTCAGACGCATTTCATACGATTTTTTTTCCAACTCTCTTACGATTGAAGAATCGCTTTTCATATTGACCTCCTGTTTTGATACTATATTAATTTTCGATAATACAAACAATGTTAATAGCTTTATTTAATAATCAAATACCAAATGCTTTTTTAAACCTGTCATTTATTTCAGGACGGAAATCTGGATTAATTCCATCTTCGTCATGTGGAATACCCATCACTTCAAGACCGTGCTTTAATTAAATAGCTTCCTCGTCAGCATTTACACACGAAGGGGCAATTCTTATAAGGGGAGTAAGCCAATTTAATTATATCAAATGACACGTCTGTCCAAAATAGCTTTTTCTCATTGAGAGGGTAACCCCCATCGATTAGATTAAAGAGGAACCTGATTTTTGAAAGTGCTCATGAACCGGTCTTAAATGCTTATATGGGAAGGGATGATTTTTCTTATTCCAAACCCCCGGGCTTATGGTTATTCGTTTTAAGTATTGAGTGACGGAAACACTTCCCTATAGGGAAAAACAGCAAAAGTGGCATATTTTTTTCAGTTATTTCAGGCTAAACCGTCCACAGGAGTAATAGGTGTTATCGACCAAACTATTGTGGTGGGGGAGTGGTTTCTTTCTTGAACGTCCAACTCATATCTACTCTTCTCGTGTCTCCTTTATTGAGAATATGAAGGCTGAACCAGGTAATTTTTTCCGCATTCGGGGGAAGGTCCGCCAATAAGTTAATTTGGGCACTATATATCGGCTTTTTCGTTTCGTCTAAATTGTAATCATGAATATTAGCGTCTTTTTTTGTGCCAGTGCTGTTCTGGAATACAAAGCGCAATTGATCTTTGTCAAGGAGCGATAGGCTACTACTCACAAGAACGACGTGAAAAGGTAATAGTCCATTCAAATAATATTCATTTTTGATAAATAAATCTTCGGCATATTGATCGGTCTCAAAATTTTGATCTTGAATCATAAGAACTTCCACCCAAGAAAATACCCGGGTGAAAGGAAGGACGGCAACCTCATCAAATGGTGAAGCCTGATCCCCAGAAAAGTAATGCAGGGTTTTCATTTTGTAATCCCCATAAAATTTCTGCCAACCACCCGGATAGCTACTCCCCTCCTTTTTAATTTCCTCTTTTGGTAGGCTTGCCAGGTTCTCGATCGGGAGCTCAACAGTGGGCCATTGTTCTTGCGCCAGAGCTATTGTCACCATGGCAATAATCAAGATAACAACAATACTCGCAATGCTTAAGATTTTTTTCATGTTCTACCCCTCCCCATGGTGGTAATTATTTGTAATTTTATCACAAAAACAGAGGATGAGTGAAAAAATAAGGATTATATGGAAAAGAACTCTTTCCAATCGTACTTTCTTTTTTTCAACCCTTTTTGATAATGCATAGAAATGGGGGGGGTACATTTGTATACGAATCCTCAATTAATGGCTCTACGAAGCCATTTGATTCGGTTAAATGATTCGTACACTCTGTTACCCTGCACTGTGGCGGGGGTGTTTCTTCTTAGCGGAGGTATTTGTGGTCCATTGTATGGGTACACCGGATGAAAGCGACCAGTAGTTATTTATGATTTTCTGAGACCCTTGTTATCATAGGCATTCCCCCGGTTGTAGTAGGCCTTGGCATACCCGGGGTTGATCTCCATAACTTGATAACTTGGTGCCAGGCACCGGAGATAACTCCCTGGAGATAACTCCCTGGAGATAACTCCCTTAACTCCCTCACTGATCGAGAAGGGACAAGGTTGTTTTTTAAATCAAATATTTACCTTACAATAAAAAATAATTTCATTAATCAGCTTTTTCTGTGCCACCTGTATCTTTATTGATTTTGACGGTAACGACCTTATAGTTTGGAGTGCTGATTGTTATATCGAATACTTTGGCATCATCATTCACCCGATACATGCTATTGATATTTTCAGTAAAATGATCTGGTTCGTTTTTATTATCGAAGTGAATTGTTTTTGTATCACCGCTTTTTAAAACAAAGTTGAAGAGTTTTTCATAATAAGCTTCTTTTTGATTTGTTGTTAAATCAGTTATTGTGTAGTAAAACTCAAAATCAGACAAATCTTTGCCAGAGGTATTTTTCAGGGTTAATTCTAAATGATCGTCAGTAACCTTTTTTGTAATTGGATCTTCATTATTCTCGACCAATGCCTCTACTATCTGGAATCCTTCTTGATCAGCATTATTTTTAATTGGATTTTCCAAAAATATCGGGTCCTCATCCTGCAAATCTCCCACTCCATCGCCGTCGGTATCGGAAATATAGGGGTTAGTTCCCAATGTTTTTTCCGCTATATCTCCTACCTTCCCGAACTATTGTAACGAGGGAGGCGTGATTCCCATTGCAGAGTAAAGCTCGATCTGCAGCTTGGTCATTTCCCCCCAGCGTCTTTCACTTCCTGGCTGTTCAAAGCATTCAATGACATCAAACTCATCAAGCAGGCTCTGCATGGTATACTTTTTGAAAAGATTCCCCTCTTGCATCTTCTTTTTCACATAGGACAGATAGATCAAAGCAATGAATTCAACGAACAGCTTTCCATCCAGGCTCAGCTCGGAAGAGACCAGGGCTCGACGAAGATTTAAGCGTTCTTTGAGGTTCCCAAAGGCCTTCTCAACCAGGTCTTTATTCCGGTAGAGCTCCAGCGCTTCAATGGGATCTTTCACCTCATTACTGATCAAGGCAAAATAGCCGTAATTCTTCCTTGCTTCATCGATGGCCGCTTGCTTGGCCACCACTTTGATTCCCCGCACCGGGGTGGAGTGAAGGTCGAAATACTTGGCATATGATTGCTCGTGATCCGGGTGGCACTGCCCCCGCTCTAACTCATCCTGCAGGGTCATCAGCAGGATGTTATGGCGCCTTTCATCTTCGCTCGCTTGTTCGCTGTTGTAGTAGAGGTGCACATACAGGCGGCGCTCGCCAGTAAGCTGGTCCCCTTTGTACGGACGCTCTTGGGTATACGGCCAGGCGATGAGGGTTGAGGTGGCGTACAGGTCATAGGTTTGACTGTAATCGGTCCAGGTTCGAATAGTTGCCCGGACCTTATCCAGTTCAGTCTTGATAAATTTCAACCCCACCTTGGTGGCCATCAGAAACTTCAGGTGGTGCTTGAATAGGCCATTGACATTGGCTTCGCTGTAAAACCCGCGATCCATCACCAGTTTGACTTTTTGGTAGGCCAGGAAATCCAGATCGGCCAGGAGATGTTTGATGGTCTGGACATCAGGGATATTCCCGGCCAGCTTCCGGTAATAGAAGGGCAGGTTGGACTGTTCTCCAAAGAGCAGCGCCAGATTGATTTGAGGGAGGGGATCGTGCTCCCGATTGACCCCGTACTTCACTTGCCTGAGGCAGGCGGAATAGCTGGATAGGGAGGTGATGTCATAAGCCCAGTATTCTTGTTCCACTCGGCGCTTGCCTTGCAGACGGAAGAACTGTTCCCGGGCTGCTGCGGTGATCGAGGCGAACAGCTCACTCGATCGCTGGGAAGGGATATCTCGGCCATAGGGATGTTTATGGAGCGCTGACCATTTGGGAAAGCGGCTGAGCGGATTGTTCTCCTCTAGAATCAGGTAATAGGCCAGGGACTGGATTTGCCGATAGGTATCCGGAAAGCAACGCTTCAAATCAGCCATAATGCCCAGTAGCTCTCCAATTTGGTCCAGCAGATA